>NZ_QOBB01000258.1:0-9391 GCF_024704855.1 Burkholderia sp. HAN2018
CCGCAGGCCGCCGCGCGGGCGCTCGATACCGTGCAGCGCGAATTCGGCCGGGTCGACGCGCTGCTGAACATCGCGGGCGCGTTCGTGTGGCAGACGATCGCCGACGGCGACGCCGCCACGTGGGACCGCATGTACGAACTGAACGTGAAGACCGCGCTGAACGCATCGAAGGGCGCGCTGCCGCACCTGCTGGCGAGCCCGGCCGGGCGTATCGTCAACATCGGCGCGGGCGCGGCGTTCAAGGCCGGCGCGGGAATGGGCGCCTATGCGGCCGCGAAGGCCGGCGTCGCGCGGCTCACCGAGGCGCTGGCGGCCGAACTGCTCGACCGTGGCGTGACGGTGAACGCGATCCTGCCGAGCATCATCGATACGCCGCCGAACCGCGCGGACATGCCGGACGCGGATTTCACGCGCTGGGTGCGGCCGGAACAGATCGCGGCGACGATCGGGTTCCTGCTGTCGGCCGACGCGCAGGCGATCACCGGCGCGTCGATTCCGGTGACCGGCCGCGTCGCGTAGTCCGGCGGGCACGGGCTCGGGCTCGCGCGGCGGCCGGCCGTGCGTACAATGGCGCACCGGACACACGCGAGCCCAGCCCGAGACCATGCATCAGCCCCATATCCTGATCGTCGAAGATGAAGTGGCGATCGCGGACACGATCGTCTACGCCCTCGGCACCGACGGCATGCAGACCGTCCACTGCACCCTCGGGCAGGCGGCGCTCGACCGCCTGCGCGATGCGCGCTTCGACCTCGTCGTGCTCGACGTCGGCCTGCCGGACCTCAGCGGCTTCGAGGTATGCCGGCGGCTGCGCACGTTCTCCGACGTGCCGGTGATCTTCCTCACGGCGCGGCACGACGAAATCGACCGGATCGTCGGGCTCGAGATCGGTGCCGACGATTACGTGGTCAAGCCGTTTTCGCCACGCGAGCTGGCGGCCCGGGTGCGCGTGATCCTGCGGCGTTTCCACCGGGCGGCCGCCCCCGAATCAATACCCGCGCCCGCGCCGGCACCCGCCGCGACGACCGCACCGGGCTTCACGGTCGATACCGATGGCGCGCGCGTGTCGTGGCTCGGCCACGCACTGGATCTCACGCGCTACGAATTCGGGCTGCTGGCGCTGCTGGTCCGGCATCCCGGGCGCATCTATTCGCGCGAGCAGCTGATGGATCTCGTGTGGCACGAGGCCTTCGATTCGGCCGACCGCACGGTCGACACGCACATCAAGACGCTGCGCGCCAAGCTGCGCGCGATCGCCCCCGAGCGCGACCCGATCCGCACCCATCGCGGGATGGGTTATTCGCTGCAACCGTAACGACCGGCACCGCCCATGCATATCGGCCTGCGCATCTTCTTCGGCTTTTTCCTGATCGTCGGGCTGGCCGCGCTGATCACGCTGCGCGTGTTCGTGCAGGAGGTGAAGCCCGGCGTGCGCGAGGCGATGGAGGACACCCTCGTCGATACCGCGCAAGTGCTCGCGACGCTGGCCGCCGACGACATGGCCAGCGGCCATATCGCCGACGGCGCTTTCGCGCGGCAGCTCGCGCAACTTCACGAACGCCCGGTCAGCGCGAACGTGTGGGGCGTGCAGAAGAACGTGATCGGCTACCGCCTCTACATCACCGACGCGCACGGCATCGTGCGCTACGACTCGACCGGCCGCGCGCTCGGGCAGGACTATTCGCGCTGGAACGACGTCTACCGGACGCTGCGCGGCGAATACGGCGCGCGCAGCACGCGCAGCGATCCGAACGACGACAGCAGCACCGTGATGCACGTGGCGGCACCGATCCGGCGCGGCAACGAGATCATCGGCGTGCTGACGATCGCGAAGCCGAACCAGACGGTCGCGCCGTTCATCGCGCGCAGCCAGCGCAAGATCATGCTGTACGGCGCGCTGCTGATGGGCGGCGCGATGCTGATCGGCGTCGCGTGCACCTGGTGGCTGGTGATCGGGCTGCGTCGCCTGCAGCGCTATGCGCGCGCGATTGCGGCGGGCGAGCGGGCCGACATGCCGCTGCAGGGCGCGAGCGAGCTGGCCGAACTCGGGCGCGCGGTGGAAAGCATGCATCAGCGGCTGGAGGACCGGCAGTACGTCGAGACCTACATCCACACGCTCACGCACGAGATGAAAAGCCCGCTGGCGGCGATCAGCGGCGCAGCCGAACTGCTGCAGGAAGACATGCCGGTTGCGAACCGCCGGCGCTTCACCGAGAACATCCGCCGCCAGGCCGGCCGCCTCGAACAGATGATCCGCAAGCTGCTCGCGCTCGCCGAAGTCGAACAGAAGCAGCGGCTGTCGGTGCGCGAACCGGTCGCGCTGCGGCCGGTGCTCGAACAGCTCGTCGACGATATCGAGCCGCGCGCGCGGCAGCGCGGCGTGAACCTGGCGATCGACGCGAACGACGCGGCCGACCCGGCGGTCGTCGAAGGCGATCCGTTCCTGCTGCGCCAGGCGCTCGGCAACCTGCTCGACAACGCGCTGGATTTCGCGCCGCGGGGCAGCACGATCCGCATCGCGCTCGAACGGCAGCCGGCGGGCAGGGCGCACGTCGCGATCGTGCGCGTCGCCGATGACGGCCCCGGCGTGCCCGACTACGCACTGGCGCGCGTGTTCGAGCGCTTCTATTCGCTGCCGCGCCCCGACGGGCAGGATCGCAGCACGGGCCTCGGGCTGTGTTTCGTCCGCGAAGTCGCGATGCTGCACCGCGGCCAGGTCGCGCTCGCGAACCGCGACGAAGGCGGCGCGTGCGCGACGCTCACGCTGCCGTCGTCGGCCTGACCGCGCTTCACGTTCGCCCCACATTCGGCCCACATTCGCTTCACACCGGCTTCAATCGCCCTTCACCGGGCCGGCGCATGCTGGCGGTACCTTTTACTCCGGTACCTGTCGGCCATGAATCGAGTCCTGTTGTTCAAATTCGCGATCACCGCGTTGCTTGCGCTGCTGATCCTGATCCCGCTGCAGATGGTGCAAAGCATCGTGCACGAACGCTCCGCGTATCGCATGGACGCGCTGCAGAGCATCTGGTCGAGCTATGCGGGGCCGCAGACGGTGTCGGGGCCCGTGCTCGTCGTGCCTTACACGGAAGTCACGCGCGTGCGCGACGAGACGCCCGCCGGCGGCGCGACGAAGACGAGCCTGAGAAGCGAGACGAAGCGCCTGCTCGTGTTTCCGAAGACGCTGAACGTCGACGGCACGCTGACGACCAGCGTCCGCTATCGAGGTATCCACAAGGCGCTGGTATACGAACTGACGAGCCGGTTGACCGGCACGCTGGCGTTGCCGGACCTGAAGAAGCTGCCGCAGGCGGACGGCCACGTGAGCTTCAAGGTCGACAACGCCTATGTCGCGATCGGCATCGGCGACATTCGCGGGCTGACCGCGCAACCCGACCTGCGTATCGGCGGCGCGCGTTTCGACGTGGAGCAGGGCACGCGGCTGGACAGCCTGCGCCAGGGTGTGCACGCGAACGTCGACCTCGCGGCGCTGGCCGAAGCAGGCGCGGGGGCGGGGGCAGTTGTGCCGTTCAGCATCGACCTGCCGCTGCGGGGCGCGGAGTCCGTCGCGTTCGCGCCGGTGGGCGACCAGAACGATTTCTCGCTGAAGTCGACGTGGCCGCATCCGAGTTTCGACGGCGCGTTCCTGCCGAACAACCGCACGGTCGATGCGCGCGGCTTCACCGGCAACTGGCGCGTGACGTCGTTCAACACGAAGGCGCGCGAGCAGATCGCGACCGGCAACGGGGACAGCGCGATCGAAACGGCGTCGGTGTCGATGATCGAACCCGTGAACGTCTATCTGCAGGCCGAACGCGCAACGAAGTACGGCGCGCTGTTCGTGATGCTCACGTTCGCGAGCTTCTTCATGTACGAGCTCGTGAAGCGGCTGCGCATTCACCCGATCCAGTACACGCTGGTCGGCCTGTCGCTCGCGTTGTTCTTCCTGCTGCTGCTGAGCCTCTCCGAACACATCGCGTTCGCGTATGCGTATCTCGCGGCGAGCGGCGCATGCATCGGGCTGCTCGGCTTCTACCTGTCGTTCGTGCTGCACAGCGTGAAGCGCGGTGCGGTGTTCTCGGCGCTGCTCGCGGTGCTGTACGCGGCGCTCTACGGGCTGCTGCTGTCGGAAGACAACGCGCTGATGCTCGGTTCGCTGCTGCTGTTCGCGATCCTCGCCGGCATCATGACGCTCACGCGCCGCGTCGACTGGTATTCGCTCGGCGCCGCGTGGCAACCGTTGGCCGACAAGGCGGCCGCGGGCGCCGTGAAGCCGGGCGCGCAGGCGAAGTAGGCACGCGGGTGACGAGCGCGCCGGTCGGCAATGCGACGGCCGGCGCGTCATCCGGCGCGGCACAGCCGCGCTTCACGCGCGCGGTGCGGGCCGGCGAAAACGCGCGAGCGGAATTTCGGCGACGGCGGTGATCTCGATCAGCAGGTCGGGATGGTAGAGACGTTCGACCTGGACGGTCGTCGTCACCGGATAGGGTGCGGCGAAATACGTGTTGCGGATGTCGCCGGCCTGCATGAAGGCATCGATGTCGGTCGCGTAGTGGACGAGCGAGATCACGTCCTGCATCTGCCCGCCCATCGTGGCGAGCACGGCGCGGATGTTGTCGAGCGTCTGCCGTAGCTGCGTGCGCATGTCGCCTTGGCCGACCACCCGGCCGTCGCGGTCGAGCGCCACTTGCCCCTTCAGATGCACGATCCGGCCGTCGCCCTGGATCACGGCCATCGAGAACGCGCCGAACGGCGCCCAGACTTCCGGCGGATTCACTGCTTCGGCCATCACGCGGCTCCTGTGGGGGGCGGCTGCACGGTTTGCGGCGAGCGGCCGCGCAACGAGGGCGCGCCGTCGACAGCACCGCCCGCTTCGTCGACAATCGCGCCATTATGGATGAACGCGCGGCGACGCATGGGGCGTTGTTCCGCGATCGCGACGACACACATGGAAGATATCCGCGTCATCAAGGATCGTGCGGCGCTCGACGGCACCGCGTACGTCGAACTCATGGGCGGGCCGTATGCGCGCACCTGCTGGAATGCCGGGTCGCTGTTCTTCGACGAGGAAGTGTTCGGGCTGCTCGAGGCGGCAATCGCGCGGCAGATCCCCGACTACGACCATTACACGTTCAACGCCGTCGGCATGGCCGACTGGCTTGCGATCGTCGTCGAACTGGCCGACACGGGCAGGCGGCTCGGCAACGCGGCGCAGCGCACCGACGCGCTCGACCGGCTCGGTTTCATTTTCAGCGGATCGCGGCAGGCTTTCGTCGCTCGTCTCGACGCAAGCTGCGCCGCGCTGGCCGGCGTGATCGCGGAAGTCGACGCGTGGACGCGCGACGTTCGGCTTCGCCACGACCAGGTGACGATCCTCGGGATGTGACGCGGCGCGTGCCGGCTGTCACCACCGACAGGCCGGGCGGCATCCACTTATACTCGAGCTTTTCCGCCATTCGATTGTCGCCGTGCCCACGCCTGCCCCCACCGATCCGTCCATCGACGATCCGCGTCCGACCCCGCCCGTACAACCCGAACTGGAAGACTGCTGCAACAGCGGTTGTTCGCCGTGCGTTTTCGACCTGTACGACGAAGCACTGGCGCGCTATCGCGTCGAACTGGCCGAGTGGGAAGCGCGGCACGCGCAGCCCAAGCCATGACGACACGCCCGATGCCGGCGAGCGGTGCGCACGTGCCGCGCGTCTCGAGCCGCGCCGGCAGTGCGCGCCGGTTCCGCGTCACGCGCCCGCATGCAGCCGCCGATGCAGCGGCCCGAGCATGGCCGACAGCGCGATGCACGCGAGCAGCACGGCCGTCAGCGCGAACATCGACGTTCTGAAGCCCTGCACATAATCGAGCGCGGCCGGATGCGTGCCGAGCCGGGCGAAGAACACGCCGCCGAGCGTCGCCGCGCCGACGGCCGCGCCGATCTGCAGTATCGCGGTGACCATGCCGGATGCCACGCCCGCGCGCGCGGTATCGACTTCCGCGAGCACGATCCGCACGACCGACGGCAGCACGAGGCCCTGGCCGACACCGATCGCCGCGATCCCCACGTAGAAGCCGGGGCCCGGCGCGGCCGCACCGGCAAGCGCGGCGGCCGTCGCGACGCCGGCCGCGAGCATCGCGAAACCGAGCGTGAGCACACGATAGCCGCCGAACCGGCCGACGAGCCGCGGCATCAGCAGCGGGCTCGACAGGAAGCCGAGCCCGAGCGGCAGGATCGCGAGCCCCGATGCGAGCGGCGACCAGTTCAGGCAGCCCTGCAGATAGATCCCGTAGCTCAGGAAGAACGCGCTCAGCGTATAGAACAGGAACGCCAGCACGAGCCCGAGTGCGACGACCGGGTTCCGGAACAGGCGCACGTCGAGCAGCGGATCGTGGCCGCCCGCGAGACGGCGCGCCTCGACCGCCAGCAGCGCGCCGAGCATCGGCAGCGCGCCGACGAGGCACGCGACCATCCACAGCGGCCAGCCGGCCTCGCGCCCGTGCGTGAGCGGGTAGACGAGCATCAGCAGGAACAGCGACAGCAGGGCCATGCCGGGCACGTCGATGCGCTGGCCGCGCGGCGGCCGGCTTTCCGGGATGAAGCGCCAGCTACCGATCAGCGCCAGGATGCCGATCGGCAGATTGACGAGGAAGATCGCGCGCCAGCCGAGCCCGAACGGATGCAGGCTGATCAGCGCACCGCCGCCGAGCTGGCCGATCACGGCCGCGAGGCCGAACACGAAACCGTAGAAGCCCATCACGCGCACCTGCTCCTGCGGGCTGAACACGCTGCGGATCGTCGCGAGCACCTGCGGCGCGAGGATCGCGGCGAACAGGCCCTGCAGCACGCGGCCGCCGACCAGCACCGCGCCGCTGCCGGCGAGCCCGCACAGCGTCGACGCGACGACGAAGCCGGCCATCCCGATCATGAACATGCGCTTGCGGCCGTACAGGTCGCCGAGCCGGCCGCCGGTGATCTGCACGACGGCGTTCGCGCACGCGTACGCCGACACGACCAGTTGCAGCTCGGCCGGGCGTGCGCCGATGCCGTCGCGGATGGCCGGTAGCGCCAGATTCACAATGAAGTAGTCGAGCGGCGGCAAAATCGCGCCAACCAGCAGGACCACCAGCGCCCAGCCGTGGTGGCTGCGCGGTGTCGCCGCGGCGGCCGTGCCGGCCGGGCCGCAGGGGGCAAGGGTGTCGTGGGTCATGGAAACCAGTCCGAAGGAACGAGGGCCGTATCCAGGCCGGACGCAGCGCCGGGGGCGCCGGTTCGGCCGGGGGCAGGCGATTGACCCCCATTCTGGGTGGTGGCAATGAATCGGAAAAGCGGGAATTGGTGGTAGCATCCATCGGGTTATTCGATGGATGGAGGAGGGCGATGCGCGGTTTCGACCTGGATCAGTTGCGTACTTTCGCGGCGGTCGCGGATGCCGGCAGCCTGACAGCCGCCGCGCCGCTGCTGCACCTGTCGCAGTCGACGGTCAGCGAGCAGGTGCGCAAGCTCGAATCGCGCGCCGGCGTGCCGCTGTTCGTGCGCAGCAAGCGCGGCGTCGAGCCGACCCCGGCCGGCTCGCGGCTGCTGCAGCACGCGCGGCGCATCGTCGCGCTGAACGAGGCCGCGTTCGACGAAGTGCGCGGGCAGGCGATCAAGGGCGAACTGCGCGTCGCGATCACCGATTACTACCGGACGAACGAAGTCGCGGGCCTGCTGGCCCGGCTGCGGGAGTGCTACCCGCAACTGAGCCTGCACGTCAGCGCGATGAAGAGCGCGGACATCGAGGCGGCGCATGCGCGGGGGCAGGTCGATCTCGGCGTGGTGATGAACCTGTCGAGCGGGCCGTTCCGGCCGGCGTCGGCCGATACGCGCTGGGTGCTGCGGCGCGAGCCGCTGTCGTGGGTCGCGTCGCCCGCGCTCGCCGAGCAACTGCCCGAGCCGTTGCCGCTCGTGCTGCTGCCGGACGACTGCATGATGCATCAGGTCGCGGTGCGCGCGCTCGACGAGCGGCATACGCCGTACCGGCTCGTGCACAGCGCGTCGGGGGTCGCGGGGCTGCAGTCGATGCTGGCGGCGGGGCTCGGTGTGGGCTGTCTGTGCGCGTCGGCGATCGGCGAGGGCATGATGCGGCTCGGTGCGAAATACCGTCTGCCGCCGCTGCCCGACGCGGTGTTTTCGCTGACGCCGCCGATGCCGGGCGAACGCGAAACCGTCACGCAGGCGCGCGAGGTGCTGTCGCGGCAATTGCTGATGTAGAACCGTGGAACCGGGCCGTGCGATGCGCGGCGGCGCGTACCTGAGAGGCGCGCCAGGAGAAAAAAATGAACGACGAACTGCAACGCCAGATGGCCGCGAAGCTGCAGGATGCGCTGGAGCGCGTGGTCGACGAACGCTCTCTGATCCACTTCCTGCGCGTGCTCGGCCACGACTGGAACAAGGAGCGGCAGCTCGAGGCCGACCTGCCTGCGTCACCGTATGCGCGCGCCGCGCTCGGCTGGGAAAACCACTCGATCGGCGAGTACCTGGATGCGATGGTCGACTGGGCCGAGGCATCGGAGGAGGGGCTGCGCTACTACGACCTGCCCGACAATCCGTGGCGGCGCATGGCGGACATCCTGTTCGCCGGGAAAAGCTACGAATAGCGCCGCTCGGGCGATTCGTTCGCTTCACGTTCGCCGCTGCGAATCGTCCAACTGCCCAGCCGTCCAACCGCCTATTCGACCGGTTCGCCGTTCACGTACGCACGCAGCCCGTCGGCCAGCGCATCGAACACCGCGCGGCAGCGCGGGCTCGTGCGCAGGTCCTCGTGCATCACGACCCAGGTTTCCAGCTGCATCGCGGGCCCGTCCGGCAGCACGCGCACGAGCCGCGCGTCCCGTTTCGCGAGCCCGGTCTGGCAGAAGCCGATCCCGTAGCCGGCGCGGATCATCGCGAGCTGCGCCAGGTTGCTGTCGGTGCGCAGCGAGAACGCGTCGCGCTTCCACATCGGCATGCCGCGGCCCGCCGAGCGGATGAACGGCGTGACCGTGTCGAAGCCGATCAGCGCGTGATGCGCGAGTTCGTCGATCGTCGCGGGCGCCCCGTTGCGCGCGAGGTAGTCGTCGCGCGCATACAGCGCGACATCGATTTCGCCGATGCGCCGCGCCACGAGCGCCTCCTGCGCGGGCGGCGCCATCCGGACCGCGATGTCGGCCTCGCGCTTGAGCACGTCCTGGATGCGGTCGGTCGGCACCAGCTCGATGACGAGCCCCGGATGGTTGCGCCGCAATTGCGCGAGAACCGGCGGGAGCACTTCGACGGCGATCACGTCGCTGGCCGAGATCCGCACGATGCCGCGCACGCCGGCGCCGTGGCTCGCGGCCGCCCGCTCGAACGCGGCGGCCGCGCTGCGCAGCGCCTCCGCAT
>NZ_QOBB01000259.1:0-9303 GCF_024704855.1 Burkholderia sp. HAN2018
CGCGAGGATCGAGTCGCGCGCGCTCATCGCTGGTCTCCGCGCAGCGACGGGGCGTTCGCGGTGCGCCGCCACAGGAAGCTGGCGAGGTGTTCGACCGGCAGCGGCGCGCCGGCCTTGGCCGCCGCGTGGCCGATGTTCAGCAGGCAGCCGCAGTCGGCGGACACGAGCCGGTCGCAGCCCGTCGCGCAGGCCGACGCGACCTTGTCGCGCACCATCGCGCCGGAGATGTCGGGATGCTTCAGCGAGAACGTGCCGCCGAAGCCGCAGCATTCGGATTCGCGTTCGTGTTCGACGCGCGTCACGCCCGGCAGTGCGTCGACGAGCGCGACGCCGTGCCCGCGCGTGCCCATCTCGCGCCGCGCCGCGCACGACGTATGCAGCACGACGCGTTCGTCGGGCCCGGCGCCGGCCGTCGCCGCGTCGAGCCGCACGTCGAGCACGTGGACGAGGAATTCGGCGAGTTCATAGGTCCGCTCCGCGATCGCGCGGGCTTGCGGGCCGTACACGGGATCGTCGGCGAACAGCGCCGGCCAATGGTGGCGGATCATCCCCGCGCACGAGCCGGAGGGCACGATCACGGGCCACGCTTGCGCGAACAGGTCGAGCTGCGCGGCGGCGACGCGGCGCGCTTCGTCGGGATTGCCGCTGCTGTAGGCCGGCTGCCCGCAGCAGCTCTGGCCGCGCGGATAGTGGACGGTCAGGCCTTCGCGTTCCAGCAGGCGGACCGCGTCGAGCCCGGCTTCGGGGACGAACAGGTCGACCAGGCAGGTCGCGAACAGATAGACGTGCGCGGGGGCGGCGGCGGGGTATTGCCTTTCGTTCATGTCTCGCTCCAGTGGCGACGGCCCGGCATGCGGATGCGGGACGACGATTTCGCTGCATAATTCCCGCGACGGCGCTGCGGCTCAAATTGGTTGGGCCAATCGGCGCGGCACGCATTGAGCGGGGAGACGCGACGATGGCAGCGATGACGGCACGGGGCCGGACCGAAGGGGTGATGCGCAAGATCGAGACGGCACTGCTCGACGGCACGTGGCCGGCCGGCGCACGCCTGCCGGCCGAGCGCGTGCTCGCGCAGCAGTACGGGGTTGCGCGCAATACGGTGCGCGAGGCGACCCAGCGGCTCGTCGCGCGCGGGCTGCTGCAGAGTCGGCGCGGCGCGGGCGTCTACGTGACGGACCAGTTGCGCGCCGGCATCGCGTCGCCGTGGGGGCAACTGGTCGCCGATCACCCCGCGCTGCGCGACGACATCCTCGAATTCCGCCGCGTGCTCGAAGGCGCGACCGCGTATTTCGCCGCGCTGCGCGCCGACGCGCACGACCGGCGCCGGATCCGTGCGCTGCTGCGCGAGCTCGAAACCGCGCACGCGAACGGCGCGGCGGCCGTCGAAGCCGCGACCGACGCGAAGCTGCACGAGGCAATCGCGCTCGCGTCGCACAACACGATGTTCCTGCACCTGCATACGAGCGTGATCGGGATGCTGCGCGAGCACATCTCGATCAACGTGGCGGGCATGACGACGCACGACGAGCACGCGTCCGAACTCCTGCTGCTGCAGCACCGCGTCGTGTGCGACGCGATCTGCGCGCAGCGGCCCGAAGAGGCGCGCACCGCGATGCAGACCCATATCGATTACGTGCGCAGCCATTTCGAGCGCAGCGGCGACGAGGCCTGAGATTGGTCGGACTACTTCGGTGCGAGGCCCGCCCGGCGGGCACTTCCGGTGCGGCGGGCGTCGATGCCCGGCACGCGCGCGCACGCCTGCGGTTCGAGGCCGTCGGTGCCGCCCGCGCGATTGACCGGTTCATCGGGCGCCTACTAGAATCGGCCGGAACCGCGCGCCAGCCGCGCGCCGCGGCGCATGCGGGCCCTGTGTTCCGCCAGTCGAGGAAGTCTCCGTGTTCACGTCCCTGATCCGGCGCGCACCGGCCGCGCTGTCGTGGCGCGCCGCATGCCGCCCGGCCCGCGCGCTGGCCGCCGGCGTACTCCTGTCGCTCGTCGCCGCGTGCGCGACGCATCCGCCCGCCACCACGCTCGATCGCCCGGTCTCCCATGCGTTGCCGCCCGATACCGCGACGCCGTTGCGCGATGCGCTGGCCGCGCCCGAGGCCGCGCATCCGGGCCAGTCGGGGTTCCGGCTGCTGGCCGACGGCGCGCAGGCGTTGCAGATGCGCATCGCGCTCGCGCGCGCCGCGACGAAGACGCTCGACATGCAGTACTACATCGCGACCGAGGACACGACCGGCAAGCTGCTGCTCGCCGCGGCGCTCTACGCGGCCGATCGCGGCGTGCGCGTGCGGATGCTGGTCGACGACCTGAATTTCCGCGACATCGATCGCGTGATGGCCGCGCTGAACACGCACCCGAACGTCGAGATTCGCGTGTTCAACCCGTTCGGCGCGTCACAGGGGATGGTCGAGCGCACGGCCAACTTCTTCACGCGCATCGACAGCTTCACGCGCCGGATGCACAACAAGGCGATGATCGCGGACAACCAGATCGCGATCGTCGGCGGCCGCAACCTCGGCGACGAATACTTCAGCGCGAGCCCGACGCTGCAGTTCCGCGATCTCGACGTGCTCGCCGCGGGCCCCGTGACGAACGACATCTCGGCGAGCTTCGACACCTACTGGTCGAGCGCGAGCAGCTATCCGCTGCGCGTGCTGAATCATCAGTCGTTCGATACGAAGGATCTCGACGCGATGCGCGACGAGCTGCGCGACCACTGGCGCAAGAATGCCGATCCGTACAACGCGAAGCCGCTGAACGCGACGCCGCTCTCGCGGCAGATCGCGCGCGACGAGCTCGGGCTCGTGTGGGCGCCGGCCGAGTTCACGGCCGACGCGCCCGACAAGGTCGCGCAGCCGACCGACGCGTACGTGAGCCCGCCGATGCAGCGCCTCGTCGAACTCACGCGCGGTGCGCAGCGGGAATTCCTCGCGTTCTCGCCGTATTTCGTGCCGCACGACGCGGGCGTGAAGATCCTCGGCGACACGACCGCGCGCGGCGTGCGTGTCGCGATCCTGACCAATTCGCTCGCGGCGACCGACGCGGTCGCCGTGCAGGCCGGCTACGGGCCGTACCGTGTGCCGCTGCTGCAGCACGGCGTCGAGCTGTACGAGTTCAAGGCGCAGCCGGGTCGCCAGCGTCCGCGCCTGTTCGGGTCGCGTTCGCGCGCGAGCCTGCACGCGAAGGCGTACGTGATCGACCGGAAGATCCTCGTGATCGGCTCGATGAACCTCGATCCGCGTTCCGCGCACCTGAACACCGAACTGGCGCTGGTGATCCATAGCCCGGCGCTCGCCGAGCAGGTCGCGCAGATCTTCGCGCGCGCAACGCAGCCGGACGAAAGCTACCGCGTGAGCCTCGTGACGCCGGCAGGCGGCGGTACGCCCGAACTCGAATGGACGGGCACGGACGACGGCAAGCCGGCCGTCTATCACGTCGATCCGCACGCGGGGCTGCTGCGCAACCTGATGACCGGCGTCTTCATGCTGCTGCCGGTCGACGACCAGCTTTAGGGGCCGGAAACGCTCCGGCTAAACCCGCGTTTCCGGTGCGCGGGCAAAGGTGATATGGTTGTGCGCGCAACGAGTGTGGCGCGCAGGACGGCGCCGCCGGGCGGCCCGCGCCACGCGGGCCGCGCACATCCGCAACCGGAGTTCCCCCCCATGCAACGTGTCCCGAACCAGCCGTTCACGCGTCCCGCCCGTTTCTCCGAAGCCGAATGGCAGGCGCGCGTGCAGCTCGCGGCGGCTTACCGCATCTTCGACCATCTCGGCTGGACCGAGCTGATCTACAACCATATCTCGCTGCGCGTGCCGGGCGAGGACGGGCATTTCCTGATCAACCCGTTCGGGCTCCATTACCGCGAGGTGTGCGCGTCGAACCTCGTGAAGATCGACATCGACGGCAACGTGATCGGTCATTCCGACTGGCCGATCAATCCCGCCGGCTTCACGTTCCACAGTGCGATTCATGCGGCGCTGCCCGATGCGCACTGCGTGATGCACGTGCACACGACGCCGACGATGGCCGTGTGCTGTTCGCGCGACGGGCTGTCGTTCTCGAATTTCTATTCGGCGCAGCTGTACGGGAAGATCGCGTATCACGACTTCGAGGGCATCACCGTGCATCTCGAAGAGGGACGGCGCATCGTCGAGAGCGCGGGCGGGCGGCCCGTGCTGCTGTTGCGCAACCATGGGCCCGTGACGATCGGCGCGACGCTCGCGCAGACGTTCTCGCTGATGTGGCTGCTCAATCGCGCGTGCGAGGTGCAGGTCGCCACGCACGCGATCGGCGACGCACTGCCGATCGCGCCGCCCGTGCTCGAAGGGTGCGTGCGCGATTCGCTGAATTTCGATCCGAAGCATGGCGCGGGGCAGGATGCGTTCGACGCGCTGCAGCGTATCGTCGATCGCATCGATCCCGGCTATCGGGCGTGACGCGGGGCGGCGTGATCGCTTCGTCATGCTCGATGCGGCAGGCTCCGAATCTGGCGGCGGGCAAAAAAAACGCGGCCGGGTGGCCGCGTGAATACTCGCAGACTCCTTCGGACGAAGGAAACAAGCAACTGTGAGATGAAGTGTAGCGAAAGGCCGCACGCGGATTCAGCCGTCAGGCTGCAAAGGTCCATTCCAGCCTGAGGCAGACTGGCCTGCCGAGCGCGCTGCGGCGTTTTGCGGCATGGCCGTTCGACGGGCTCCCGGATCGGCGGCGATCGACTACCATCATGTGTGGCGCCGCCGTTCGGTCGGCGTACAACGTCGTACAAGGAGAGTCCATGCTCAAGCTGCGTTTGCTCCAGGTCGCGTTACTCGCGGGTGTGCTGGCCGCCGGCACCGCCGCCGCCGAAACGGTGCGCCTGTCCGCCAATCTCCAGCCGTCGAGCGAGGTGCCGCCGACGGCGACCAAGGGCTCGGGCGACGTCGAGGCCACCTACGACACGGCAACGCACATGCTGCAGTGGATGGTCCGTTACGAACACCTCACCGGCCCGGCCACCGCCGCGCATTTCCACGGGCCCGCGCCGGTCGGCCAGAACGCGGGCGTGCAGGTGCCGATTCCAAAGGACGAGCTGGCGAGCCCGATCAAGGGTTCGAAGGCACTCACCGACGCGCAGGTCACCGACCTGATGGGCGGCAAGTGGTATTTCAACGTCCATACGAAGGAGCACCCGGCCGGCGAGATCCGCGGCCAGGTGATGCCGGCGAACTGAGCGCCGGCGTTTGATATGGCGGCACCCGTCGAGCGGTGCGGGAACGATCGCACGTACCGTCGTCACACTGCGAATACGGAGTGCGTCCGATGAGTTGGCAAAGCAAGTTCGCCTGCTGGCTGCTGCGCTGGCAGTTCCGTCCCGAGACCACGCGCGAGGTGCTCGATCCCGCCCGCGCACGGCGCTTTACCGACCTGCGGATCATGGTGCCGCGCCGCGTGCCGTCGGGCTACCGGTTGCGCCGGTGCTACGGCGCGGGCGACGCGCCGCTGCGCGGCGAATGGCTCGAGCGCACCGACGCGGGCGCGGGGCGCGGGCCGGGCCGCACGCTGCTGTACTTCCATGGCGGCGGCTATTACTTCTGTTCGACGAAGACCCACCGGCCGCTGGTGTTCGGCCTGACGAAGCGCGCGGGCGTGCGCTCGTTCTCGCTCGACTACCGGCTTGCGCCCGAAAACCGTTTCCCGGCCGCGCTCGACGACGCGCTGGCCGCGTACCGCCAGCTGCTGGCGCTCGGCACGCCGCCCGAGTCGATCGTGCTCGGCGGCGATTCGGCGGGCGGCGGCCTCGCGCTCGCGACGCTCGTTGCGCTGCGCGATCGCGGCGAGCCGCTGCCGGCCGGCGCGATCCTGTTCTCGCCATGGACCGACCTGGCCGCCACCGGCGCCACGCTGCGCACGAACGACGGCGCCGATCCGATGTTCGCGGGCGCGGCGCTGCCGAAGGCCGCGAAGCTGTACCTCGGCGACGAGCCGGGGACGAATCCGTACGCGTCGCCGCTCTATGCGGATTTCGCGGGCCTGCCGCCGCTGTATATCCAGGTCGGCAGCACCGAGGTGCTGCTCGACGATTCGCGCCGCGTCGCCGAGAAGGCGAAGGCCGCCGGGGTGGCGGTGGAGATCGAGGTGTGGCCGGACATGCCGCACGTGTGGCAGCTGTACGCGCCGATGATGCCGGAAGCACGCGACGCGCTCGACCGCGCGGCCGCGTTCCTGCGCCGCGTCGCGGTCGAGCGCGCGGTTCAGCGCGCCGGCGAGACGTCGATTGCCTGATAGGCGGCCTTGACGGCCGCCGAGCCGTACTTGCGCTCGAGCCGGCGGACGGTGAAGTGGCCGTGCGCCATCTGCTGGAAGTGGTCGATGAACAGCGTATTGACGGTCGCGCCGAGCACGGCGCCGATCGCCGGAATCGACTTCGCGGCCATCTGCTCGGTCACCTGCACCGAGAAACGCGACGCCACCGTCTGCACGAGCTTGAACACGGCCGCCGAGCTGTGCGCGGCGATGCCCTTCGTCGTGATGTCGGACGATGCCTTCGAGATTGCCTGCGCGAGCGCGCCGCGCAGCACGAAATAACCGAGATCGGCGTCCTCTTCCTGCTTGTCCGGGTTGCCGCCCATGCCGAGCACGGCCAGGCATTGCAGCTGCGTATCGACCGAGCCCAGGTCTTCACCCTCGCTACGCGCGATGTCGCACACGGAGCGGAAGATCAGCGTCGTCGTCACCGGCAGCTCGACCGGCAGCGCGAGAAAGCCGAACGCGCCGCCCGCCGCGCCGGTCGTCGCGACCGCGAGTTTGTGCAGCAGGTTGCTCGGCTTGTCGGGTTCGGCGTCCGGCGCGGGCGGCTTGCCGAGCGTGCGCAGCGCGATGTTCAGGCACTTGCGCAGCGCGAGCTGCGTCGCGTCGTTGATCTTGCCGGTCGCGAAATCCGGCAGCCGGGCGATCATTTTCTCGACCGGTGCGCCCAGCATGCCCGTCAGCTTCATCGTCAGCGACGGGCTTTCCAGCACCTGCTTCGCGCGCCACAGCGCGTCCCGATCGTCCTGCGACAGCATGGTGGCGGGGGGAATTGAAATCGGTTCCATCTTTCTCCTTGGCGGTCTGGGCCGGTTTGACCGTCGCCAGCCTAGATTACTCCCGCATGCTAGAATTTTGAGATTGTTTGACTCGTCAAAAGTTGCGCCAACAAAAAATGGCCGTCCATACCGCCGCCCACCATTCGAGCGGGCAAGTCCTGCCGTTCCGCGAATCGCTGCTGGCGATGATCGGGATCTCGTTCGTCACCATGCTCGTCGCGCTCGACCAGACCGTCGTCGGCACCGCGTTGCCGACCATCGTCGCCGAGCTTCGGGGGTTCGACCTGTACGCGTGGGTCGCGACCTCGTACCTGCTCAGTTCCGTGATCACGGTGCCGATCTTCGGCCGGCTCGGCGACTATTACGGGCGCAAGCCGTTCGTCATCGTGTCGATCGTCGTGTTCACCGGCGCGTCCGTGCTGTGCGGGATGGCGAACGACATGCTGATGCTCGTGCTCGCGCGCGGGCTGCAGGGGATCGGCGGCGGAATGCTGGTCGGCACCGCGTTCGCGTGCATTCCCGACCTGTTCCCCGATTCCGTCGTGCGGTTGCGCTGGCAGGTGCTGATGAGCTCCGCGTTCGGCATCGCGAACGCGGTCGGCCCGTCGCTCGGCGGGGTGCTGACCCAGTCGTTCGGCTGGCGCTCGGTGTTCTACGTGAACCTGCCGATCGGCCTGCTGTCGCTGCTGTTCGTGTGGCGTTACCTGCCGCACCTGCGCCACGTCGAGCACGATCGCAAGATGCGGCTCGACTGGCCGGGCGCGCTGCTGATCGCGCTGTCGCTCGGCGCGCTGCAACTGTTCGTCGAATGGCTGCCGAAGTACGGCGTCGCGAGCTGGGCGTCGCTGCTGCTCGTCGTCGCGGTCGCGGCCGGTTTCGGCCTGTGGCACTGGGAGAAGCGCTGCGCGCAGCCGATCTTGCCGTTCGACATGTTCGGCAACCGCGCGCTGTCGGCGCTCTTCGTGCTGGCGATCCTCGCCGGCTTCTCGATGTTCTCGCTGCTGTTTTACGCACCGCTGCTGTTCCAGGGCGGCTTCGGGATGTCGCCGAAGGAGGCGGGGCTCGTGATCACGCCGCTCGTCGTGTTCATCACGATCGGCAGCATCATGAACGGCCGTGTCGTCACGCGCATCCGCAATCCGAATGCGATGCTGCACGTCGGCTTCGTGCTGTTCGCGATCACCTGCGCGGGCGTCGTCGTGTCGACCCACACGACGCCGAAATGGCTGCTGATGGCGCTGATGGTCGCGGGCGGCATCGGGCTCGGCTTCGTGCTGCCGAACCTCACCGTATTCGCGCAGCAGACGGCCGGCCGCGAACACCTCGGCATCGCCACGGCGCTGCTGCAGTCGCTGCGGATGGTCGGCGGGATGATCGGCACCGCGCTGACCGGCACGCTCGTCAACCAGATGTACTCGGCCGGCGTGCGCGATGCGCTGTCGGCCGATCACGCGATGCAGTGGCACGCGCAGCTCGCCGATCCGCAGATCCTGATCGATCGCGCCGCGCAGGGCGGCCTTGTCGCGGAGCTGACCCGTGCCGGGCATAATGGCGCGCTGCTGCTGGAAGCGGCCCGCGAATCGCTTGTCGGCGCGATTCACGTGGGTGTCGCGATGGCGGCCGTCGTCGCCGTGGTGTCGGTGTGGCAGTGCCGCCGCGTGCCGCCGATCGCGCTGCGGCGCAAGATCGAACCGCATGTCGCGGCCGATTGAACGATTGAACGAGTAGAACTGAGCGCATGGAAGAACAGGACCGCGTCGCGATCTTGCAGCAATTCGGACGGACGTATCGCGCGTTCATGACCGCATTCGAGACGCACGTCGGGCAACCGATGCCGCGCTGGCGCATCATGGTCGCGTTGCACACGATGGGCGGGCATTCGTCGCAGAAGAAGCTCGTCGAAGTGCTGCGCATCGATCCGGGCGCGCTCACGCGCCAGTTGAAATCGCTCGACGCGCTCGGCTGGATCGAGCGCGAATCCGACGCACGCGACAATCGCGTGACCAACGTGACGCTGACGGACGCCGGCCGCGCCGCGTTCGACGCATGCCTGCCGCGCCGCAAGGCGTTTCTCGAACAGACGATGGCGCAATTGCCGGACGACGTGCTGAATGCGCTGTCGGGCGCGCTGGCGATGCTGGAGTCGCGGATCGCGGACGTCGGCTCGACGCCGGCCGCGCGTTGAAGCACGGGGCAGGGCGGCGCAGGTCGGCGTGAATACGCCGACCTG
>NZ_QOBB01000260.1:0-9263 GCF_024704855.1 Burkholderia sp. HAN2018
ATCGGGCGACGCCGCGAGCCGCTCGCCTCGACCGGCTTGCCCGCGCGTCGCTCGTCGCGGGGCTGCTGCTCGCGGGTACCGATGCGGCTCGAGCGGATGCGGAGGCCGCACCGGCCGCCGCCGATGGCGCACCCGCCGCGACCTGCACGGCCAAGCGGCCGACCGTGCTGTTCAACCGCTGGCAGGAGGACTGGTCGGTGCTCGCGAATCCGTGCGTGCCGCGCGCACCGCTCGACGGCTTGAAATATATCCCGCTCGGCAACGATCCGGCTTCCTATCTGTCGCTCGGCGTGAACCTGCGCGAGCGCCTCGAGACCAACGACGCGCCGCTGTTCGGCATCGGCTCCGCGCAATCGGATACGTACCTGATCCAGCGTGTCGAGGTGCATGCCGATGCGCATCTCGGCCAGCACTGGCAGTTCTTCGTGCAGCTGCAGGACGACCGCGCATTCGGCAAGAACACGATCTCGCCGGTCGACAGGAACCCGCTCGATCTCGAGCAGGCGTTCGCGACCTACACGGGCGCGCTCGGCGGCGGGACGTTCAAGTTCCGCGTCGGCCGTCAGGAGATGGCGTTCGACCTGCAGCGCTTCATCGCCGCGCGCGACGGCCCGAACGTGCGGCTGGCGTTCGATGCGGTGTGGGCCGACTACGAGTACCGGAAGTGGCGCTTCATCGCGTATGCGACGCAGCCGGTGCAGAACCGCACCGTGTCCGCGTTCGACGACGTGTCGAACCGCGACCTCACGTTCAGCGGCGTGCGCTTCGAGCGGCAGTCGGTCGGGCCCGGCGACCTGTCGGGCTACTGGTCGCGCTACAACCGCAGCAGCGCGCGCTTTCTCGATGCGAGCGGCGCGGAGCGCCGTGACGTGTGGGACCTGCGTTACACCGGCACGCACGGCCGTTTCGACTGGGATCTCGAAACGATGCTGCAGACGGGCACGGTCGGCAGCAGCACGATCCGCGCGTGGGCGGTCGGCTCGATCGCCGGCTACCGGCTCGACGCGCCGTGGTCGCCGCGCATCGCGCTGCAGGTCGATGCGGCGTCGGGCGACCGGCATCCGCACGACGGCCGTGTCGAGACCTTCAATCCGCTGTTTCCGAACGGCTATTACTTCACGCTCGCCGGCTTCGCCGGGTATTCGAACCTGATCCACGTGAAGCCGTCGGTGACGCTGAAGCCGTCGCCGAACCTGTCGCTGCTCGGTGCGCTCGGTTTCCAGTGGCGCGAGACGACCGGCGATGCGGTCTACCAGCAGGGCAATGCGGTGGTGCCGGGCACGGCAGGCAAGGGCGGGTCGTGGACGGGGATGTACGTGCAGCTGCGTGCCGACTGGACGATCGCCGCGAACCTGATCGGTGCGGTCGAGGCCGTGCATTTCCAGGTCGGCGATGCGATCCGCGAGGCAGGCGGGCACAACGCCGACTATGTCGGGGTCGAGCTGAAGTACGGCTGGTGACGCGCGCGCACCGATGAAAAAAGGGCGGCCGGGAGGCCGCCCTTCGTGCGTTCGGGCCGGCGATGACACCGGCCCGCCTGTCGCGATGCCGTTACAGGTTCGGCGACAGTTGCAGCGCGTTCGTCAGGTCGCCCATCGGCTGCCCGCCGTTGGCCTTCAGCGCGTCGTCGCGCTGTTGCAGGCCGGCGAGGCGCGGCAGCGAGAAGCGGCGCGTGATGAAGCGCAGGATCGACGCGGTGTCGTACTGCGTGTGGTCGACGAAACCCTTCTTCGAGAACGGCGACACGATCAGCGCCGGAATGCGCGTGCCCGGGCCCCAGCGGTCGCCCTTCGGCGGCGACACGTGATCCCAGAAGCCGCCGTTTTCGTCGTACGTGACGACCACGACCATGTTCTTCCATTGCGGGCTCGCCTGCAGGTGCGCGAGCACGTTCGCGATGTGCTGGTCGCCGCTCGCGACGTCCGTGTAACCCGGGTGCTCGTTCAGGTTGCCCTGCGGCTTGTAGAACGCGACCTGCGGCAGCGTGCCCGCGTCGATCGCCTTGATGAACTCGCTGCCGTCGGTGCCGCCGTCGAGCAAGTGCTGCGCGCGGCTCGTGCTGCCCGGTGCCTGGTTCGCGTAGTAGTTGAACGGCTGGTGGTGCGGCTGGAAGTTCGGCGCCGTCATGTTCGGGCCGTAGATCACGTTCGCCGTGCCGCTTTGCGCGGCCTGCAGTGCCTGGTTCCACGCACCGCCGTACCATGCCCACGACACGCCCGCGTTGGTCAGCAGGTCGCCGATGTTCTGTTGCGACTGCGGCGGCAGTGTCGTCGCGGCCGACGGGTCGGCGAGGTTCGGATCGCCGCCCGACGCCGCCTTGTTGCCGCTCGGCTGGTACGGCGGCTGCATCGTGTTGATCGCGTAGAAGTCCGGCGTCAGGTTGCCCGAGTTCACGAACTTCGGCGCGCCGTCGAGCGCGGAAGCGGGCGAGTTGCTCGCGAGCTGCAGCGACTTGCCGTCGGCGGCGACGGCCGAGATCGAACCGGCGGCCGGGCTCTTGTCCGCGTTCGCGTAGAACGGCGCGCACGCGCAGATCAGGTACTGGTGGTTCAGGAACGAGCCGCCGAACGCGCCCATGAAGAAGTTGTCGGCCAGCGTGAACTGCTGCGCGATCTTCCACAGCGGCAGCTTCGTCGCGTCGGGCGTGTAGTGGCCCATCACGAGGCCGCCCGAGTCGGCCCATGCGGCGAACATGTCGTTCTTGCCGCCGTTGATCTGCATCTGGTTCTCGTAGAAGCGGTGATACAGGTCGCGCGTCGTCACGCTCATCGGCGTGTTGAAGCCGTTCGGGTCGTCGATCGCGAACGGCGCGTTCGGCAGGTTGGCCGTCATCGCCTCGGTCACGGCCGGCGTCACGCCCTTCGCGGTCAGGCCGCCCCAGGCCTTCGGCAGCGTCGCGAGCGGCTGGCCGTTGCGGTCCTTCTGCTGCGCGCTGGCCGCGGTCACGTTCTGCAGGCCGTTCGCGCCGGGGAAATTGCCGTACAGGTTGTCGAAGCTGCGGTTTTCCGCGTAGATCACGACGACGTTCTTGACCGTCGACAGGCCCTGCTGCTGCACGTCGTCGCCGCCGCAGGCGGTGAGGGCGGCGGCCGCGGCAACGGCGATCGGTGTAAAGCGAATCCAGGCGTGGTTTTTCATCCGTTGTACTCTCTATCTCTCTCTTGTCGCGTGGGGAACCGGCGCACTCGTGTACCGCCGGTTCGCGAGGTGACCGTGGCATGTCCGGCTGCACGCATTTTGAGGGTGCGATTTGACAGGCGGGTGTAGGCGTCCTTTCGATTGGCTGTCGACGAGTCGTCATGCAACGGTCATGCGGCTGACATAAACTCCGGCCGCTCCTGAACCTACTTTCCGACGAATCGATGAAGCCTCGCCAACAGACAGCCGGCGCGTTCGCGCGTTCGTGGCTGCATCTCGCCGGCGCATTCGCGCTGGCCGCCACGCTCGTCACCGTTGCCGGCTGTGACGGACAGCCCGGTGCCGGTGCGCCGTCCGCACAGGCCGCGAGTGCGCCGGGCGGCGCGCATCCCGTTGCGTCCGCAACGGTTGCCGCGAGCGGCGCCGTGGTCGCGACGAACCAGCCGCAGACGCGGGCACAAGTTTACGAAGGCGTGCGCCGGATGACGGCGCTCGGCAAGCAACTTTTCTTCGACCCTACGCTGTCAGGTTCCGGCAAGCTCGCGTGCGCGTCGTGCCACAGCCCCGAGCACGCGTTCGGGCCGCCCAATGCGCTGGACGTGCAGTTCGGCGGCGACGACATGAAGCATCCGGGCTTTCGTGCGGTGCCGTCGCTCAAGTACCTGCAGGGCGTGCCGCAGTTCACCGAGCACTTCCACGATTCCGACGACGAAGGCGACGAGAGCGTCGATGCGGGCCCGACGGGCGGCCTCACGTGGGACGGCCGCGTCGACACGGGCGCCGAGCAGGCGCGCATTCCGCTCACGTCGCCGTTCGAGATGAACAGCTCGCCGGCGAAGGTCGCGCAGGCCGTGAAGGCCGCGCCGTACGCGGAGGAGTTCCGCGCGGTGTTCGGCGTGAAGGTGCTCGACGACGACGCGGCCACGTTCAAGGCCGTGCTGCGCGCGCTCGAAACGTTCGAGCAGACGCCCGAGCTGTTCTCGCCGTACACGAGCAAGTACGACGCGTATCTCGCGGGCCATGCGCAGCTCACGCCGGCCGAAATGCGCGGCCTGCAGCTGTTCAACGACGAGAAGAAGGGCAACTGCGCGAGCTGCCACATCAGCCAGCGCGCACTCGACGGCACGCCGCCGCAGTTCAGCGATTTCGGGCTGATCGCGATCGCGGTGCCGCGCAATCGCGCGCTGCCCGTCAATCGCGACCCGCGTTTCCACGACCTCGGCGCGTGCGGCCCCGAGCGTACCGACCTGAAGGGCCGCGACGAATTCTGCGGGTTGTTCCGCACGCCGTCGCTGCGCAACGTCGCGCTGCGCAAGACGTTCTTCCACAACGGCGTCTATCACACGCTCGAGGACGTGATGCGCTTCTACGTCGAGCGCGACATTCATCCGGAGAAGTTCTATCCGGTCGTGCACGGCAAGGTGCAGATCTATGACGACCTGCCGAAACGCTACTGGCCGAACATCAACCGCGAGGCGCCGTTCGACCGCAAGCGCGGCGAGCAGCCGGCGCTGAACGCGGCCGAGATCAAGGACGTGATCGCCTTCCTCGGCACGCTGACTGACGGATATCAGCAAGCGGCCGCGCCGGGCGGCCACTAGAAGGGGGTGCGGACGGCACGCATGCTATCCTCGCTCGCTGACAGGCGCAGTGTGCGTGCCAGTTCGCCGGCATGCGCGGTGCGCCGTTCGATCGAACATCCAAGGAGAACAACATGTCGATGCGTGCATCCCTTTCCGTCGTCACGCGCGTGCTGGCAGGCGCCGCGTGCGCAGCCGCGATGCTGCCCGCCCATGCGCAGAACAACCTGAACTTCCTGAACGACACGCCGCTCAGCTACTTCAGCAAGGCCGACCGCGCGTCGCTCGCGAAGGCCGCCGCGCAGGTGCGCGACGAAGGCAAGGACGGCGAGACCACGGCGTGGCAGAGCAGCGGCCGCGGCACGCAGATCGATGCGAAGCTCACGCCGACCACGACCGAGACGGACGGCAAGACCTGCCGTCAAATCGCCACCGAAATCACCGCGAAGGGCCAGACGATGACGCTCAAGCCCGTCTACTGCAAGACCGACGCGGGCAAGTGGCAGTTGCAGAAGCGCTGAGCACGCGCGTGATGAAGCGGGGCGACGCGCCGCGCACGGTGTCGTGCGGCGTCGTGATCCTCGATGCGGCCGGCCGCGTGTTCCTCGCGCATGCGACGGACACCACGCACTGGGACATCCCGAAGGGGCAGGGCGAGCCGGGCGAATCGCCGGCCGACGCCGCGCTGCGCGAACTGCTCGAGGAAACCGGCATCGCGCTGGCGCCGGCCCGGTTGCTCGATCTCGGCCGCTTTGCGTACCGGCACGACAAGGATCTGCACCTGTTCGCGGTGCAGGTGGCCGAAGGCGAGATCGATCCCGCGCAGTGCACGTGCACGTCGCTGTTTCCGAGCCGCCGCGACGGCTCGATGATTCCCGAGATGGATGCGTATCGCTGGACCGTGCCGGCCGACATCGACGCGTATGCGAGCCGCAGCCTCGCGCGGCTGTTTCGCACGAAGCTGTCGCTGGTGGACCTGCATCGGCGGTTGACGGGCGCGTAACCCCGGCAGGCAATAAAAAAACCGGCGCAAGCCGGTTTTTTCATGGTTCGTCCGATTCGCCGCCGGCGAGTCAGGTCAGCCATCGATCGGTGTCGCGATGCTGGTCGAGGCCGATCGCTTCGAATTCGTCGAACGCGTCGCCCCTGGCGACGCCGAGATCGCGAAGCGCTTCGTTGATCGCATGGTCCGACACGACGAGCGGGCCGCTCGCGCGGCCATCCGCGAAGCGCGCATGCGCCTGGGTGCCGCTGCCGCCGAAGAATTCGGCTTCGACATAGGCCAGTGCAGCGTGCGCACTCAACTGTTCACACAGCGACAGAAGTGCCGGCGGCAGCACCGTGTCGTCCCCGTCGGTCAACGGGCAGAACGGGATGGCGTGAGCGTTCCGGAACGCGGTGTCGAGCGGGATCATGTCGATGTCGCCGCGCAGGCGGACGACGCGCAGCCCGCGCGGCAGCGGCGCGGACGCAAATGCGCCGGATCTGGCGACGATGGCCTGCAGCGAATAGGGCATGACGACGGTTCCTGGCGTGGCATTCGGGGCAGGCTGCCCCGGCGAGCGGCCGGTCGGGCTGCGCATCGGCGCAGCCGTTGTCCGAGCATGACGAACGGGTCAGGCGCGGGCGACCGGCGCCGCGCCTGTCCGATCCCTCAGGCCGGCTTGCCCCAGCTGTCGCGCAGCCCGACGATCCGGTTGAACACGGGCTTGCCCGGCTTCGAATCGACACGATCGGCCACGAAGTAGCCGTGACGCTCGAACTGCACGCGCGTTTCCGGCGCGATGTCGCTGTTGCCCGGCTCGACGTATGCCTGGACGATCTTCTTCGAATCCGGATTCAGCGCCTCGAGGAAGTTCGCGCCGCCCGCGTCCGGATGCGGCTCCTTGAACAGGCGGTCGTAGATCCGCACTTCGGCCGGCTGCGCATGCTTCGCGCTGACCCAGTGGATGTTGCCCTTGACCTTGTAGTTGTTCGCGCCTTCGGTGCCCGACTTGCTGTCCGGGAAGTAGTTGCAGTGCACGGCCGTCACGTTGCCGTCGGCGTCCTTGTCGAAGCCCGTGCACTCGATCACGTAGCCGTAACGCAGGCGCACCTTGTTGCCCGGGAACAGGCGGAAATAGCCCTTCGGCGGGTTCTCGACGAAATCGTCGCGCTCGATCCACAGCTCGCGCGAGATCGGGAACGTGCGCACGCCGCGATCCGGATGGTGCGGATGCACGGGCGCCGTGCACGCTTCCTCGAGGTCTTCCGGGTAGTTGTCGATCACGAGCTTCAGCGGATCGAGCACGGCGACCGTGCGCGCTGCCTTGTCGTCGAGGTCGTCGCGCAGCGCGCCTTCGAAGATGCTCATGTCGATCCACGAATCGATCTTCGTCACGCCGATCCGCTCGCAGAACAGGTGGATGCTCTCCGGCGTGAAGCCGCGGCGGCGCACGCCGACGATCGTCGGCATCCGGGGGTCGTCCCAACCGTCGACGTGGCCTTCGGTGACGAGCTGCAGCAGCTTGCGCTTGCTGGTGATCGCGTACGTGAGGTTCAGCCGCGAGAATTCGATCTGTTGCGGCAGCGGGCGCGTGAACATGCCGGCTTCCGCGAGTTCGTTCAGCACCCAGTCGTACAGCGGGCGGTGATCCTCGAATTCGAGCGTGCACAGCGAATGCGTGATGCCTTCGAGCGCATCCGAGATGCAGTGCGTGTAGTCGTACATCGGGTACACGCACCATGCGTCGCCGGTGCGGTAGTGGTGCGCGTAGCGGATCCGGTAGATCACCGGGTCGCGCATGTTCATGTTCGGCGAAGCCATGTCGATCTTCGCGCGCAGCACGTGCTCGCCTTCCTTGAACTCGCCGGCCTTCATGCGGCGGAACAGGTCGAGGTTTTCTTCCGGCGTGCGGTCGCGGAACGGCGACGGCTTGCCGCCTTCGGTCAGCGAGCCGCGGTTCGCGCGCATTTCTTCCGCGCTCTGGCTGTCGACGTACGCCTTGCCGCGCTGGATCAGCAGCTCGGCGAATTCATACAGCTTGTCGTAGTAGTCGCTCGCGAAGTACTGGTGATCGACCGCGTCCTTGCGCCAGTCGAAGCCGAGCCAGCGCACCGCGTCGACGATCGAGTCGACGTACTCGACGCTTTCCTTTTCCGGGTTCGTATCGTCGAAGCGCAGGTGGCACACGCCGCCGTAGTCGCGTGCGACGCTGAAGTTCAGGCAGATGCTCTTGGCGTGGCCGATGTGCAGGTAGCCGTTCGGCTCGGGCGGGAAGCGTGTTTCGACGCGGCCGCCCCATTTGCCGGTGCGGTTGTCGTCGTCGATGATGTTGCGGATGAAATTGGAAGCCGCGGGGGCGTCGTTGCGTTCGGTGCTCATGCGGATGGCGTCAGGTTGTGTCGGCGCGTCGCGCCGGTTTAATCCCGTGATTCTACCTGACCGGGGTCCGTCCCGCGCGGCTGGCGGCGCGGCAGGCACGGGTTTCGACGGATTATCTCGATATTGTGTCGGCTGTAACACGACGTAAATCGGATTGCCCGGGCCGTTTGGCGTTGCCTATGATGGCTTCACCGATTCGATACCGCCGTTCGCCTAACCGCGCGGCGAGAGGACACCAACAATCATGATGAAGAAGACCACATTTATCGTTCGTACCGCCGTGATCGTCGCGGCCCTGTCGCAACTCGGCGCGTGCGCCATGACGCATACGCAGCGCAATGCAGGCATCGGCGCGGCCGCCGGCGGCGCGCTCGGTTACCTGGTGACGGGCGGCCCGCTCGGCACGGTCGCCGGCGCCGCGGCGGGCGGTATCGTCGGCGCGAACGTGCGCTGATCGATGACATGACGCGAGCCGCGTGCAACGCGGCTCGTCGTCCGGTCGCGACGCCGTCCCGCACGCGTCCCGGCCCCTTGCACATCCTTCCGGTTTCAGACAGGCAGCATCAGGGAGGAACGGGTGTGCGACACTGCGTCGACGCCATATAACGATTTCACCCGTCGACGCACCTTCCATGAGCTCATTTCCCGTTCTCGTCCTGCCGGGTTACGCCAATTCGGGCCCGCTTCACTGGCAGAGCCGCTGGGAGCGTGCCGATGCACGTTTCTCGCGCGTCGCGATGCCCGACTGGGACCGTGCGTTCCGCAACGGCTGGTGTCTCGCGCTCGATCGCGCGGTCGAAGCCGCGCACGGGCCGGTGCTGATCGCCGGCCATAGTCTCGGCACGCTCACCACCGCGTGGTGGGCGACCCGCTATGCGCGCCCGGCCGCGCTCGCGAAGGTGCGCGGCGCGCTGCTCGTCGCGCTGCCCGACCCGGGCGGCCCCGCGTTTCCGGCCGATGCATACGGCTTCGGGCCCGTGCCGCTCGAACGGCTGCCGTTTCCGACCTGCGTCGTCGCCAGCAGCGACGATCCGTATGGCTCGCTTGCGTTCGCGCGCGGTTGCGCGAACGCATGGGGCAGCGCTTTCCACGATATCGGCCCGCGCGGCCACATCAATGCGGACAGCGGGCTCGGCGACTGGCCCGAGGCGCGCGGCTGGCTCGACGCGCTCGCCCGCCGC
>NZ_QOBB01000261.1:0-9223 GCF_024704855.1 Burkholderia sp. HAN2018
CCGCGATTGAAACTCTCGTTCGGCAACGCAGCAACGGGGCCTTTATAATGCGCGTCTGATACCCATCTATGACGGCATCCCGGTCAACCCGGATCGTACGGCGAGCCCTACCCCGCCCGCCGCAGCCGACTTTTACGGATTCGCACATGTCCACGCCCAAACACGCCAAAGTCCTGATTCTCGGTTCCGGCCCCGCCGGCTACACGGCTGCCGTCTACGCGGCACGTGCCAACCTGTCCCCGGTGCTGATCACCGGCATCGCGCAGGGCGGCCAGCTGATGACCACGACCGACGTCGAAAACTGGCCGGCAGACGCGAAAGGCGTGCAGGGTCCGGAGCTGATGGCGCGCTTCCTCGAGCACGCCGAGCGCTTCAACACCGAAATCGTGTTCGACCACATCCACACCGCGAAGCTGCACGAGCAGCCGATCCGCCTGATCGGCGACTCGGGCGAATACACGTGCGACTCGCTGATCATCGCGACCGGCGCGTCCGCGCAGTATCTCGGCCTGCCGTCCGAAGAACACTTCATGGGCAAGGGCGTGTCGGCCTGCGCGACCTGCGACGGCTTCTTCTATCGCGGCCAGGAAGTCGCGGTGATCGGCGGCGGCAACACGGCCGTCGAGGAAGCGCTCTACCTGACGGGCATCGCGAAGAAGGTCACGGTGATCCACCGCCGCGACAAGTTCCGCGCGGAGCCGATCCTGATCGACCGCCTGCTGGAAAAGGAAAAGGAAGGCGCCGTCGTGATCAAGTGGGATCACGTGCTCGACGAAGTGACGGGCGAGGATTCGGGCGTCACGGGCCTGCGCATCAAGAACGTGAAGACCGGTGCGACGGAAGACCTCAGCGTGCAGGGCGTGTTCGTCGCGATCGGCCACAAGCCGAACACCGACCTGTTCCAGGGCCAGCTCGAGATGAAGGACGGCTACATCCTGACGAAGAGCGGCCTGCACGGCAACGCGACGTCGACGAGCGTGCCGGGCGTGTTCGCCGCCGGCGACGTGCAGGACAACGTGTACCGCCAGGCAATCACCAGCGCGGGCACGGGCTGCATGGCCGCGCTCGACGCGCAGCGCTACCTCGAAAGCCTGCACGACAAGAAGTAAGCCGCGAGACCGCTCGCGCCGGGCGCTACAATGGCGTCCGCTGCCGCGAAGCGGGCTCGACCGGAAAGCCGCTGCCGCCGTGCAGCGGCTTTTTTTTGCCCGCGCGCCCGAACGCGCCTGCCCTGTGTACCGAATCATGGCGAAGAACCAGCCCCATCCGAGCGATCCCGCGAAGCGGCAGATCGCCGCCCGTCCCGCAAACCCCGCGCCCGTCGCGCCGGCGCCCGCGCCCGATCCCGCCGCATTGCGCGGCCAGGGGCTCGCGGGCCTCGGCGCGTTGCGCAAGTCGCTGCAAGGCGAAGCCGATCGCCGCGAACGCCAACGCGTCGAAACGGCCAAGGCCGAGCGCAAGGCGGAAGCCGACGCGAACCTGTTCCGCAACGAGATCGGCTCGATCCAGCCGCTCAATGCCCCGCCGCGCGCGGCAGCCGGCCGCACGCCGCCCGCCCCGGTGCCGAAGCAGACGCAGCGCGACGAGGAAGCCGTGCTGAACGCGACGCTGTCCGACGAATTCGATCCCGAGACGCTGCTCGACAGCGACGACTCGCTGTATTACCACCGCCCCGGCATCAGCCGCGACGTCGTGCGCAAGCTGAGGAGCGGCGCGTGGATCGTGCAGGCGCAGATCGACCTGCACGGGATGCGGCGCGACGAGGCGCGCGACGCGCTCGCCGAGTTCATCCGCGAAGCCGGCAAGAAAGGGCTGCGCTGCCTGCGCGTGATCCACGGCAAGGGGCTCGGCTCGATCGGCAAGGAACCCGTGCTGAAGGGCAAGGTGCGCGCGTGGCTCGTGCAGAAGGAAGAAGTGATCGCGTTCTGCGAGGCGCGCGGCCACGACGGCGGCGCGGGCGCGGTGCTGGTCCTGCTGCAGCCGTTCGCGGCACCCGCCGACCGGGGGCCGCGTGCCGCATCCTAGGCTGACGCTCGCGATCGCGGTACTGGAGGCGATCGCCACGCTGGCCTTTGCGATCTCGGGCTTCATCGAGGCGCGCAAGAACCGTCTCGACTCGGTCGGCACGTTCGTCGTGGCGCTCGCCACCGCGTTCGGCGGCGGCACGCTGCGCGACATCCTGCTCGAGCGCCGCCCGTTCTACTGGGTCGTGCACGACGACTACGTGATCGCGATCTTCGTGCTCGCGCTGTTCGCGCCGTTCGTGCTGCGCATGCTGTCGCGGCTGTCGGCCGAGCGGCTGCTGCTCGTCGCCGATGCGATCGGGCTCGGGATCTTCAGCATCTCGGGCACGGCGATCGCGCTCGATGCCGAGATGCCGCGCTTCATTGCGGTGATGATGGGCGTGATTACCGGCGTGGTCGGCGGGATCATCCGCGACGTGCTGTGCAACGACATCCCGCTGATCCTGCGCGATTCGCGGCCGTACGCGACCTGTGCGTTCGTCGGCTGCTGGTTCTACCTGCTGCTCGTGTGGCTGCAGTTCGACTCGGTGTACAGCGTGCTGCTCGCGACCGGCTTCATCCTCGTCGCGCGGCTCGCGACCTTCAAGTTCGACGTGCGGCTGCCGCACTGAGCGCCGCCGCAACGCCGGACGCATCGCCAGAAACAAAAGGGGCCGCTCACGTCGAGACGGCCCCTTCTTCGTTCAGCGCGAACGCTGCCTCACGCGATCCGCTCTTCCGACGCCGGATCGAACAGCACCGCCTTCGACACGTCGAACAGCAGCGACTGCGTCTGCCCCGGCTGCGGGTTCGCGGCCGGATGCACGCGGCTCACGATCCGCTTGCCGTTCACCTGTGCGAACACGTGCGTGTCCGGCCCGGTCGGCTCGGTCACGTCGACGCGCACGTCGATCGGCTGCAGCTTCGACGCCTCGCCGTGGTGCGCATTGCGCGCATCGGTGATGCGCTCCGGACGCAGCCCGAGGATCACCTCGCGGCCGACGTGGCCGTTCATCCGCTTCGCGTCGAACGGCAGGTTCAGCGCGCTGCGCGCGAGGCCCGTGTCGATCTCGAGCGCGATCCCGCTGCCCTGCTCGACCAGCTTGCCGTTGATGAAGTTCATCGGCGGCGCGCCGATGAAGCCCGCGACGAACAGGTTCGACGGCGAATCGTAGATCTCCTGCGGCGCGCCGAACTGCTGGACCACGCCGTCCTTCATCACCGCGATCCGGTCGCCGAGCGTCATCGCCTCGATCTGGTCGTGCGTCACGTAGACGATCGTCGTGCCGAGACGCTGGTGCAGCAGCTTGATTTCCGCGCGCATCTCGATGCGCAGCTTCGCGTCGAGGTTCGACAGCGGCTCGTCGAACAGGAACAGCGACGGATCGCGGGCGAGCGCGCGGCCCATCGCGACACGCTGGCGCTGACCGCCGGACAGCTGGCCCGGCTTGCGGTCGAGCAGGTGCTGGATCTGCAGCATCTGCGACACGCGGTCGACGATCTGCTGCTGTTCGCTCTTCGGCACCTTGCGGATGTTCAGGCCGAACGAGATGTTCTCGCGCACCGTCATCGACGGGTACAGCGCGTAAGACTGGAACACCATCGCGATGTCGCGATCCTTCGGCGACAGGTCGTTGACGACCTTGCCGTCGATGCAGATCTCGCCGCTCGTGACCGTCTCGAGCCCGGCGATCATGTTGAGCAGCGTCGATTTCCCGCAGCCCGAGCCGCCGACCAGGATCAGGAACTGTCCGTCCTCGATCTCGATGTCGACACCCTTCAGGACCGGCACCCCGTTCGGGTAGGTCTTGTACACGTCACGGATGGAAAGGCTTGCCATGCTGTGAATCCTCTGTCTCGTCTCGCGCGGCGCACTCCGGCGCCGCGTCGGGTTCGTTTCGATGCGCCGCGCGCGAGGCGCGGCCGGTTCGTCGTATCGGATGAAGCCGCGCTTACCCCTTCACCGCGCCCGCCGTCAGCCCGCGCACGAAATAGCGGCCGGCAACGATGTAGACGAGCAGCGTCGGCAGCGCGGCGATGATCGCGCCGGCCATGTCGACGTTGTACTCCTTCACGCCCGTCGACGTGTTGACGAGGTTGTTCAGCGCAACCGTGATCGGCATCGAATCGACGCCGGAGAACACGATCCCGAACAGGAAGTCGTTCCAGATCTGCGTGAACTGCCAGATCAGGCACACCATGAAGATCGGAAGCGACACCGGCAGCAGGATCTTCGTGAAGATCGTGAAGAAGCCCGCGCCGTCGATGCGCGCGGCCTTCACCAGCTCGGCCGGCACGCTCACGTAGAAGTTGCGGAAGAACATCGTCGTGAACGCGATCCCGTACACGACGTGCACGAACACGAGGCCCGGAATCGTGTTGGCGAGGCCGAGCATCCCCTGCAGGCGCGCCATCGGCAGCAGGATCACCTGGAACGGGATGAAGCAGCCGACCAGCATCATCGTGAACAGCGCGTCGGCGCCGCGAAAGCGCCAGTGCGTGAGCACGTAGCCGTTGAACGCGCCGATCAGCGACGAGATCAGCACGGCCGGAATCACCATCTGCAGCGAGTTCAGGAAGAACGGCTTCATCCCGTCGCAGCGCACGCCGGTACAGGCGCCGCTCCACGCCTTCACCCACGGGTCGACGGTCCAGCTGGTGGGCGGCGTCAGCAGGTTGCCGGTGCGCAGCTGGTCGAGATCCTTGAACGACGTCGACAGCATCACGTAGATCGGGAACAGGAAGTACAGCGCGAACAGGATCAGTGCCGCGTAGATCACTGCCCGGCTGATCGTCATCTTAGGCTGCATTGCGGGTGCTCCTCGATTCCATATACATCAGCGGCACCAGCACCGCGACCACGGTCGCGAGCATCATCACCGAGGATGCCGCGCCGAGCCCGAGCTGGCCGCGGTTGAACGAAAACGTGTACATGAACATGGCCGGCAGCGACGACGACGTGCCCGGCCCGCCCGCCGTCAGCGCGACGACGAGGTCGAAGGTCTTGATCGTGATGTGGCAGAGGATCAGCAGCACCGAGAAGAACACCGGGCGCATGCTCGGGATCACGATCTTGCGGTAGATGGTCGGCAGCGTCGCGCCGTCCACCTGCGCGGCCTTGAAGATCTCGCTGTCGACGCCGCGCAGCCCCGCGAGGAACAGCGCCATCACGAAACCGGTCGACTGCCACACGGCCGCGATCACCACGCAGAAGATCGCCTTGTCCGGATCGTCGAGCCAGCCGAACGAGAAGCTCGTCCAGCCCCAGTCGTGCATCACCTTCTCGAGGCCGAGGCCCGGGTTCAGGATCCACTGCCACGCGGTACCCGTGACGATGAACGACAGCGCCATCGGGTACAGGAAGATCGCGCGCAGCGCGCCTTCGTTGCGGATCCGCTGGTCGAGCAGGATCGCGAGGAACAGCCCGAGTGCGACGCAGATCGCGATGAACGGAATCCCGAACCACGCGAGGTTCGCGGCGGACGTCCACCACACGTCGTTCTGGAACAGGTCCGTGTAACGGCCGAAGCCGTCGAATTCGTAGTTCGGCAACAGCCGCGAATTGGTCAGCGACAGATAGCCGGTAATCAGGATGAAGCCGTAGATGAACACCACGGCGATCGCGACGCTCGGCGCAAGCACGAGCTTCGGGATCCAGCGATCGGCGAAGGCCGACATCGGCGACGTACGCCGTGCGGCGGCAGCGCCGGATCCGTTTCCGCTAAGAGGGGCAGCCACTTGATTCGACTCCTGGAACGAGGGCGGCGCAGGCCGGGCCGGCGCCGGTACGGCACGGGCCCGCGGGCGAGCCCGTTTGCTGCACATGCAAAAACGCCCGGCCGAGATAGCGTGTCCGGCCGGGCGCCTGTCGCGCGTTACTTGACCTTCGCGGCCTTCGCGAGCGCGGCGACCGCGCTCTTCGAATCCTGCTGCGAGTTCATGAACTTCGTCACGACGTCCGTGATCGCGCCGGCGGTCGCATCGCTCTGCGCCATCCCGTGTGCGAGCGACGGCACGAAGCCGCCCGACTTGATCGCGGTCTGCTCGTCGGCGTACGACTTCTTCGCGCAGTCGTCGAACTTGTCCATCTTCACGCCGAGGCGCACGGGCACCGAACCCTTCAGCAGGCTGAACTGCTCCTGGAAGTCCGGCGTCATGATCGTCTTCGCGAGCGCGAGTTGGCCCGGCGTCGCGGCCTTCTCGCCCTTCTGCTGGAAGAACACGAACGAGTCGACGTTGAACGTGTACGCATTCGCCGTACCCGGCACCGCCGCGCAGATGTAGTCCTTGCCCGCCTTCTTGCCAGCGTTCTCGAACTCGCCCTTCGCCCAGTCGCCCATGAACTGCATGCCGGCCTTGCCGTTGATGACCATCGCGGTCGCGAGGTTCCAGTCGCGGCCGTTACGGCCGGTATCGAAGTAACCCTGGATCTTGCGCACCGTGTCGAACACGGACAGCATCTGCGGCGACGTCAGCGTCGCCTGGTCGAGGTCGACCAGCGCCTTCTTGTAGAACGCCGGGCCCTGCGACAGCACGACGTCTTCCCACAGCGTCAGGTCCTGCCACGGCTGGCCGCCCATCGCGACCGGCTGGATACCCGCGGCCTTCAGCTTGTCGGCCACCGCGAAGAATTCAGGCCAGGTGGTCGGCACCTTCGCGCCGACCTTGTCGAGCGCGGCCTTGTTGATGTACAGCCAGTTCACGCGGTGCACCGAGAACGGCGCCGCGACGGTGTGGCCCTTGTACTTGATGATCTTGTCGATTTCCGGCGGCAGGTTCTGCTTCCAGTCGCCGGCAGCGGAATCGATGTTGACGAGCACGCCCTGGTCGGCCCAGTCCTGGATCAGCGGACCCTTGATCTGCGCGGCCGACGGTGCGTCGCCGCTGATCACCTTGGTCTTCAGCGCGGTCATCGCCGCTGCGCCCGCGCCGCCCGCGACCGCGAAATCCTTCCACACGTAGCCCTGCTTCTGCAGGTCGTCCTTCAGCACGCCGACGGCCTTCGACTCGCCGCCCGACGTCCACCAGTGCAGCACCGTTACGTTCTCGGCTGCCTGCGCCGCCACGGCGCCAGCCATCAGACCTGCCGCGCAGAGCGCGCCCATGATCGAGCGAACTTTCATTACTTATCTCCTCCAGACTGAATCAACTCGTGAGGTTCCCTGACCGGGAACCGGCTTCTTGATAAACGACGGGGAAATCGAGCCGCGGGACGCATGCAGCGTACGGGGCCGATGACCGGCCGGGCTCTTACAGAAAGCGTGAATCGAGATTCAACGGCGTGTCTCCTCTTTGTGTTTCTGGCCCGCCGCGATGCTGCGGCGCGAGCCCGGGGCCGACGGCGCGCCGACGATGCGCGCCGTCAATGTCCGATAACATTCGGCACAAGGCGTTCCCGAAGGCGAAGCTCGCGCAGTTCATCGACCGCACTTCTTTTTTTCTTCACCCAGGTGCTACCCCTTGCGGCGGATTGTAGTTAAACTACAATTCAGTGTCAAAAATATTTTTATCGCACTACGGATCGCTTCCCAGCACCCCCAACACGGCGGAGACACATGCATACCGATTCCAGCTTTACCTTCGTACTTTTCGGCGGCACCGGCGATCTGTCGATGCGCAAGATCCTGCCCGCGCTGTTCGAAGCGCACCGTGCGAACATGCTGGCGGAGAGTGGCCGGATCGTCGCCGTGGCGCGTCACGAATCGGACCGCGCGGGTTATCTCGAATGGGTCGACACGCACGTGAAGCCGCACGCGGAGAAAGCTGCCGGCAAGGCGCTCGACGAAACGGCGTGGAAGTCCTTCCTCGATCGCATCGAGTACGTGAAGCTCGACCTCGGCCGCGCGGAAGACTACGTCGTGCTGCGCGACGCGATCGCATCGCTGCCCGGCATCCGCGTGTTCTATCTCGCGACGGGCCCGTCGCTGTTCGTGCCGATCTGCAAGGCGCTCGCGTCTGTCGGCCTGAACGAAGGCTCGCGCATCGTGCTCGAAAAGCCGCTCGGCTACGACCTGAAGTCGTCGAATGCGATCAACGACGCGGTCGGCGAGATCTTCGCGGAAGGCCAGATCTACCGGATCGACCACTACCTCGGCAAGGAACCCGTGCAGAACCTGCTCGCGCTGCGCTTCGGCAATGCGCTGTTCGAGCCGCTGTGGCGCCGCGAATGGGTCGAGAGCATCCAGATCACGATCGCCGAGGAGCTCGGCGTCGAGGCACGCGGCGATTTCTACGACAATACGGGCGCGCTGCGCGACATGGTGCAGAACCACCTGCTGCAGCTGCTGTCGATCGTCGCGATGGAGCCGCCGCATTCGATGGATTCGGATTCGGTGCGCGACGAGAAGCTGCGCGTGCTGCGCGCGCTGAAGCCGGTCGATCCGCGCGACATCGGCAAGGTGGCCGTGCGCGGCCAGTATCATGCGGGCGTGATCAAGGGCGCGCAGGTGCCCGCCTACGCGACCGAGCCGGGCGTGAAGCCCGACAGCCAGACCGAAACCTTCGTCGCGCTGAAGGTCGAGATCGAGAACTGGCGCTGGGCCGGCGTGCCGTTCTTCCTGCGCACCGGCAAGCGTCTGGCCGACCGCGTCGCGGAGATCGTCGTCAATTTCCGCCCGGTGCCGCACTCGGCGCTCGGGCCCACCGCGTTGCGTCCCGGTTCGAACCGCCTCGTGATCCGGCTGCAGCCGAACGAGACGATCCGCCTGTACTGCCTCGCCAAGCAGCCGGGCGAAGGGATGAACCTCGCGAGCGTGCACCTCGACCTCGCGTTCGACCAGTTCTTCAAGGAAGGGCAGATGGAGGCGTACCAGCGCCTGCTGCTCGACGTGATCAACGGCCGTCTCGCCCTCTTCGTGCGCCGCGACGAACAGGAAGCCGCATGGCGCTGGGTCGAACCGATCCTGAACGAATGGGCCCGCACGCTGAAGCCGCCGAAGCCGTACGCGGCGGGCACGTGGGGGCCGGCCGCGGCGAGCGCGATGCTCGCGCAGCACGACACCTGCTGGCTCGAAGAAGAGAACTGATGTAAACGTCGCCGCGCACGCCTTCGTACGCGGCGACGTGCCCCACGATTCGTACGATTTGAACAGACAAAGCAGTCCGGAGGAGATGTGATCGAGATCCACGCTTTCGACACCCAGGAAGCGCAAAGCGAAGCGCTCGCGCGCGCCGTCGGCGATGCGCTGCGCGCCGCGCTCGCCGGCCCCGCGCGCCCGACG
>NZ_QOBB01000262.1:0-9131 GCF_024704855.1 Burkholderia sp. HAN2018
GCCGCGACGCGGCACCGGCCGACGCGCCCGACGAACGCGCGCCGCTGGCCGCGCCGCACGCGCGCGACTACCTGCGCGCGTATCGCAGCGGCCTGTTCACGTGCCTGACGAACCCGAAATCGTGCGCGTTCTGGACCAGCGTGTTCGCCGCGATGCTGCCCGCGCACGTGCCGCTGTGGTTCAACGGCGCGGTGCTGGTGACGATCGGCGTGCTGTCGGCCGGCTGGTATTCGTGCGTCGCGTACCTGTTCGCGAGCCCGCGCGCGCAGCGCGGCTACCGGCGCGTGCGGCGCCCGCTCGACGCGCTGTGCGGCGTGGCACTCGTCGGCCTCGGCGCGAAACTCGCGGCCGAGCGCTGAAAACTGAAAGCAGATTGAAATAATTCGTTGCGCCAAATCCGCGCAGCCGCGGGGGTCAAGCCCGCGATCCGCGCCAACAGGGTAAAATAACGAGTTCCTCAATCGTCTGTCATCGAGAAGGCGCGTGTCCGACGCGCCGGCCGGCCGATCCTCGATCGGGCCGTCGCACTCGGTTTTTTGCCCGTTTTTGGGCCCGTTACTCGCGTTCGCTACGCGCGTCCGTTTTCAAAGCCATGAGCAAATACGACACCGCCACCGTCCAATCCGTCCATCACTGGACCGACACGCTGTTCAGCTTCACCTGCACCCGTGAGGCGAGCCTGCGCTTCAACAACGGCGAATTCACGATGGTCGGCCTCGAAGTCGACGGCAAGCCGCTCGCGCGCGCCTACTCGATCGTCAGCCCGAACTACGAAGAGCATCTCGAATTCTTCAGCATCAAGGTGCAGAACGGCCCGCTGACGTCGCGCCTGCAGCATCTGAAGGTGGGCGACACGGTGCTGATCGGCAAGAAGCCGACGGGCACGCTGGTTGCCGACAACCTGCTGCCGGGCAAGACGCTGTGGATGCTGTCGACGGGCACGGGCCTCGCGCCGTTCATGTCGATCATCCGCGACCCGGACATCTACGAACGCTTCGACAAGGTGATCCTGACGCACACGTGCCGCCTGAAGGGCGAGCTCGCGTACATGGACTACATCAAGCACGACCTGCCGGGCCACGAGTACCTCGGCGACATCATCAAGGAAAAGCTCGTCTACTACCCGACGGTCACGCGCGAAGCATTCGACAACGAAGGCCGGATCACCGACCTGATCGCGACGGGCAAGCTGTTCACGGATCTCGACGTCCCGCCGTTCTCGCCGGAAAACGACCGCGTGATGCTGTGCGGCAGCACCGCGATGCTGAAGGACACGACCGACCTGTTGAAGCAGGCCGGCCTCGTCGAAGGCAAGAACAGCGCGCCGGGCCACTACGTGATCGAGCGCGCATTCGTGGACTGATCGATCCCCAGATTTGCGCGCCATCAAGAACCGGAGCGAAAGCTCCGGTTTTTTTTCGTCCCTACTTGGCGAATTCGTAACAAATTGGGATCATCCCATCTCAAATAGTTACATTTGGATACGTCATCGTCCGGCGCTCGGGTGTCAGTGTTTTTCCTACAACACGTTCATTCCGATTATTCACATTTACCCTTAAATGTCCGCCCGACATGACCTTTTCGGAAATTTTGAGATATTATTCGCCGCGCGTGGTTGCCGTTCGGATGAGAGTGGAAGGGTCGGATGCAAGTGTTACAAGACGTAACTTTTGTTACCTCGGCAGGGGGCGATTCTCTGGCGGCGACCGTCTTCGAAACGGCAGCCGATCCACGCAGCCAGCCGGTGTCTGAACCGCTTTCTGACAGCAGGGAGAGTCATGGATACGTCGCTTAACGCGCCTTTGGGCGCCCACGCCCCGTTCCCGTCGCAACAGCTCGTGCCGGGCTGCGCCGCGACTCCGCCCATTACCGACGCCGCGCCGAAACGCGGCGCCTCCGCCGCGCGGATCGCAGCGCTGTCTGCCCAATTGCTCGCCGCCGACGAAGCCGCTCGCCGCCACCTGGCCGGCGAGTTGCATGACGGGCTCGGCGCCGAACTCACCGCCGCGCGTTTCGCGCTCGCAAACGTTCAAACGTGGCTGCCGGCCGACGCGCCGGACGGTTGCCTGCGCGCGCTGGAGCTGGCGCAGCAGGCGCTCGACGCCGCAACCGACGCGAATCGCCGGCTGATCGACGAGCGCGACACGCCGGCGCTCGACGCGGGCGTGGTCGGCGCGTTGTCGTCGTGGGTCGACACCCATGCGGCACGCACGGGCCTGCGCACCAGCTTCGTATGCGCGGCCGATGCGCGCCTGACGCAGGTCGCCGGCGCCGGCGCACTCGCGGTGTTCCGCGTCGCACAGGAAGCGTTGTCGAACGTCGCGAAGCACGCCCGCGCGACGTCGGTCGACGTGCGGATCGTCACCGACGGCACGCATCTGTCACTGATTGTCTCCGACGATGGTACCGGTTTCGCCCGCAGCCGCCGCAGCGGCTACGGTCTCGCCGGCATGCGCGCCCGCTGCGAGGCGTTCGGCGGCAGCTTCGAGACGGCCACGCCGGAAGCCGGCCACGGCACGCGCGTCACCGCGCGCTTCGCCTGGGATTCGCTGCTCGCGGTGCCCGTCACGGCCCGCCGCGCGTCGCTTTCGTGAGGTCGTCATGAGCCTGAACATCCTGCTCGTGGACGATCACGCGATCGTCCGGCAAGGGATCCGCCAGTTGCTGATCGACCGTGGCGTCGCGCGCGACGTCACCGAGGCCGAGAACGGCGGCGACGCCATGGCCGCCGTCGACAAACAGGAATTCGACGCGATCCTGCTCGACATCTCGCTGCCGGACACGAACGGCATCGAAGTGCTCAAGCGCCTCAAGCGCAAGCTGCCGCGCACGCCGGTGCTGATGTTCTCGATGTACCGCGAGGATCAGTACGCGGTACGCGCGCTGAAGGCCGGTGCCGCCGGCTACCTGTCGAAGACGGTCAACGCCGCGCAGATGATCGGCGCGATCCAGCAGGTCGCGGCCGGCCGCAAGTACGTGAGCCCCGCGATGGCCGAGGCGCTCGCCGAATACGTGTCGTTCGAGAACGAGCCGCTGCCGCACGAGAAGCTGTCCGACCGCGAATACCAGACGCTCTGCATGCTCGCGTCGGGCAAGCGGCTCACCGACATCGCGAACACGCTGTCGCTGTCCGTGAAGACGGTGAGCGTGTACCGGTCGCGGCTGCTCGAGAAGATGCGGCTGTCGAACAATGCGGAACTCACGTTCTACGTGATGAGCAACCAGCTCGTCGACATGGCGCCCACGGCCGGCGCCTGATTTCCCCGCCCGGCCCGACTCACCTGACCCGACCCGGCGACGCGGCGCATGCCGCGCCGCCGCCGAGTGCCGTCCGCCGACCGTCCTTTTGGCGCGCAAGCGCTTGTTTTATCGGACTATTTCGCGGAACACCGCTGCGCCGCAGCGAGTCTTGCGCGCCAAATCGGCTAAAATTGCGGGTTTTCACTCAGTCAGCGCTATCGCGCCCGCGCGCGCTGGCGATTCATCCGCAATGTCTCTCTTCCGCAAGAAAAACGTCGATCGCATGATCGCCGGCGCGCAAGCCGCCGGGCTCAAGAAAGCGCTCGGCGCGATCGACCTCACCTTCCTCGGCATCGGCGCGATCATCGGCACCGGCATCTTCGTGCTGACCGGTACCGGCGCCGTGCAGGCCGGCCCCGCGCTGATGCTGTCGTTCGTGATCGCCGCGATCGCATGCGGCCTCGCGGCGCTGTCGTACGCGGAATTCGCGTCGACGATCCCCGTCGCCGGCTCGATCTACACGTACTCGTACGCGACGCTCGGCGAACTCGTCGCGTGGATCATCGGCTGGGACCTGATGCTCGAATACGGCCTCGCGTCGTCGGCCGTGTCGGTCGGCTGGTCGGGCTACCTGCAGTCGCTGCTGCAGGGCTTCGGGCTGACGCTGCCCACCGTGCTGACGGCCGCGCCCGGCGCGGTGCCGGGTGTCGTCACGTGGTTCAACCTGCCCGCGTTCCTCGTGATGATCGTGATCACCACGCTGCTGTCGATCGGGATCCGCGAGTCGACCCGCATCAACAACATCATGGTGTTCATCAAGGTGTCGGTCGTGCTGCTCGTGATCGCGGTCGGCGTGTTCCATGTGACGCCCGCCAACTGGAAGCCGTTCATGCCGCACGGCTGGAACGGCGTGTTCGGCGCCGCGGCCGTGATGTTCTTCGCGTTCATCGGCTTCGACGCGGTGTCGTCGGCGGCCGAGGAAGTGAAGAATCCGAAACGCGATTTGCCGATCGGCATCATCGCGTCGCTCGCGGTGTGCGCGGTGCTGTACGTGACGGTCGCAGCGGTCGCGACCGGCATCGTGCCGTCGGCGCAGTACGCGAACATCTCGCACCCGATCTCGTATGCACTGCAGGTCGCCGGCGAGACGTGGGTGGCGGGCTTCATCGATCTCGGCGCCGTGCTCGGCATGCTGACCGTGATCCTCGTGATGAGCTACGGCCAGACGCGCGTGATCTTCGCGATGTCGCGCGACGGGCTGCTGCCGGCAACGCTGTCGCGCGTGCACCCGCGCTACGCGACGCCGTTCCTGACGACCTGGCTCGTCGGCCTGTTCTTCGGGCTGATCGCCGCGCTCGTGCCGCTCAACGTGCTCGCCGAGCTGATCAACATCGGCACGCTCGCGGCGTTCTCGATGGTGTCGATCGCGGTGCTCGTGCTGCGCCGCACGCACCCCGACCTGCCGCGCGCGTTCCGCTGCCCCGGCGTGCCGGTCGTGCCGATCCTCGCGGTCGCATCGTGCCTGTTCCTGATGCTGAACCTGCAGCCCGTCACGTGGGCCGCGTTCGGCATCTGGCTCGTGATCGGCCTCGTGATCTACTTCCTGTACTCGCGTCACCACTCGAAGCTCGCGCACGGTCGCCACGACGCGCACTGAGCGCCGCCGTGCCGCACGCGGCACGGTGCGCACCCGCGGGGCCGCCATCCGGCCCCGCCCCCTCCTCTCCGCTCCCTCGCCCGTCTCGCCGCCGCGTTGCGTTTCCCGCAACGATTCGCACGGCAGTTCCCGTTTTCATCGGCTGTTTTTCGAATACCGATATATTCGATTCCGATCGACAAATTAATCGATGAAAAATGTAATTCAATTGAATTGAATATGAATAGAAGAAAATAATCTCGCGAACGACATTGAACTCTTTCATCCGCCAAACTAGTATTCAGGTCGGCCGGCCGCACACACCCGCCCAGCCTGCGTCAGACGGGGAATTCGCCGCAGCATGAGCGCAACGCGATGCAATCGGCTTCATCGAATCGCATTTCCATCAAACAGAAATTCATTGCGTGTTCACGAACGAATTTTCAGCATCTTTTTAATTAAAAACATTTAAAACCGGATAATCCGGTCGCTGGTATTGAATTGCCTCCGAGCGGAGGCATGTCGCTGCACCTGTCCGAAGTTCAACAAGAACCAGAGAGGTCTGTCATGAGCAATACATTGGTCAACGTCACGGCGAAGGTCGAAATCAGCGCGACCAACCAGACGATTGCGGGGCTCAGGGATTATCAAAGCAAGAACTGGGCGATCGGGCTGAACGGGGATACGCTCGCGCCGGATGGTTTCCTCACGTTCTTCACGGAACGCAACCTGCCGTTCAGCTACTACGTCCGCGCGCGTGGCGTCTCGGTCGGCGAGCCGAGCGCATACCAGGCGAACATCGAGACGCTGACGCAGCACATCGCCGCGATTCGCGCGTCGGAGACGAACCAGGTCCAGGCGACGATCCGCGAGCTCGAGCTGTACAAGTCGCGGAACTGGGCGATCGGCCTGAACGGCACGACGCTGCAGCCGGACAATTTCCTGCCGTTCTTCGGCACCCGCTCCGTGCCGTTCGAGTATTACGTGCGCAGCGGCGGCGTCGAGCTCGGCTCGCCGAGCGCGTATGACAACAACATCCGCAACCTGACGCAGTATCTGGGCTCGCTCTGACGCATCGCCCCGCCGGGCGGATGTGTCCGCCCGGCAACCTGCCGACGGCCCGGCACGGGCCGTCCCGCCCGCCTTCCCCGCCGCTGCGCGCCTCCCCCGCCCCGTTTTGCGCCTTCCCCCGTCCCTGCACGCTTGTCGCGGCCGGTTCATAATCGCGCCATCGAACGGCAGCCCGCATCGACGGGTGCGCCCGGCAACAGGAAGAAGATGATGGAAAGCGTCGATCTCGATGTATTGAAATCCAGCGCGCGCTGGCTCGAAGAAGGGCGCCGCGTGCTGCTCGTGACGGTCGTGAAGACCTGGGGCTCGTCGCCCCGCCCCGAAGGCGCGATGCTCGCGGTCCGCGAGGACGGGCTCGTGGTCGGTTCCGTGTCCGGCGGATGTATCGAGGACGACCTGATCGCCCGCGTGCATGCGAGCGGCATCGCGGCCGACGCGCGCCCGGAAGCGCTCAAGTACGGCGTGACGGCCGAGGAAGCACATCGCTTCGGGCTGCCTTGCGGCGGCACGATCCAGCTCGTGCTCGAGCCGCTCACGCGCGACAGCGGGATAACCGCGCTGTGCGCGGAAGTCGAGGCCGGGCGCCTCGTCACGCGCACGATGACGCTCGCGACGGGCCGCGCATCGCTGTCACCTGCGCAGGCCGCCGACGGGCTCGCGTTCGACGGCGAGCGGCTCGTGACGATCCACGGGCCGCGCTACCGGATGCTCGTGATCGGCGCCGGCCAGTTGTCGCGCTATCTGTGCCAGATCGCGATCGGGCTCGACTACCAGGTGACGGTATGCGATCCGCGCGAGGAATATACCGATGCGTGGGACGTGCCGGGCACGCGCGTCGTGCACACGATGCCCGACGATACGGTGCTCGAGATGAACCTCGATGCGCGTTCGGCCGTGATTGCACTGACGCACGATCCGAAGCTCGACGATCTCGCGCTGATGGAGGCGCTGAAGACGCCCGCGTTCTACGTGGGCGCGCTCGGCTCGCGGCGCAACAACGCGGCACGGCGCGAGCGGCTGCGCGAATTCGACCTGAGCGAAGCGGAACTGGCCCGGCTGCACGGGCCGGCCGGCATCTACATCGGCAGCCGGACGCCGCCGGAAATCGCGATCTCGATCCTCGCCGAGATCACCGCCGCGAAGAACCACGTGTCGCTGCCGACGATCCTGCAGGTCGAGGGCGCGAAGGCTGCGCGGGAGATCGCGGCGAACAGCGGCGCGGCGTGCGGCCTCTGATCGGCGGGCGGTCGCGCGGGATATGCGGCCGCGACGGGCTAAGCCGACGAAGCCGACGAAACTGACGACAGCACACGCGCCGGCGCCCGGCCGGCGCGCCCGCCGGTCAGGTCAGGCCGGCGGCAAGCGCCGCGGCGACCGAACCGACCACCAGCACGACGCCGACCGTGCGGCGCTTGTTCAGCTCGGTCCACAGCAGCACGCCGGTCAGCGACAGCAGGATCAGCGAGCCCGCGATCGTGTCCATCAGCAGCACCCAGCCGAGATTCATCCCGACGCCGCGATGCAGGTTGTTCAGCGTCGTCAGGAACGTGTTGCCCGTGCGCTTCACCGAGACATAGCCGTTGCCGACCCAGTATTCGGCCTGCAGGTTCTGGTGCGGGCCGAACAGGCCGAACTGCCAGTGCTCCGGCTGCATCACGCGCTTGTCGCCCCACGCAACGGGCTGCGCGGCCTCCTTGCGCATGCGCCCCGGCTTGCCGTCGAAATTCAGCTCGTGCTGCAGCCACTTCGTCATCGCGGCGGGCGTCTTCGGCACCGGATCCGGCAGCGCGATCTGCATCTCCTCGACCTGCGGCTCGCCCGTCGAAATCTTCAGCGGCGGCGCGCGGTGGTTGAGCAGCACGCCCGTCACGCCGAACAGCAGGCCGAGCACCGCGCCCCACAGCCCGACCCAACCGTGCACCTTGCGCAGCCACTTGATGAAGGTCGCGCGGCGCGAACGCTGGCGGCGCGCGGCCAGTTCGTCGTCGCTCAGCGGGCGGGCCGCCGGGTGCAGCACGGTGACGCCCGCGCGGGCAGTACCCGTCTTGGGCGGATTGATCGTTTCGGGCGCGTTCACGCGAAAGGTTCCATTCGTTCAAAACAACGGGCGGCGCGCAAAACGTGCGCGCCGCCCGGGCAGCATGAAAATGAGAATGGATATCATTACACAAACAAACCGGCGGCTCAATCCATCCGGGAGCGTCGCGGCACGCCCGGCAACAGCAAGAAGGCGGGCAAAGCGCGCGCGTTGCGCCACGATGCCGGCCGATAACCGGAAAATGCCGCCCGAATGACCTTGCAAGACCAGGACAGCATTTCGTAAGAAGTCGCGCGATGCCGGGCGATTCAGCGCAGCGGCGGCAGCGGAAAGCGCGGTGTGGTGTCGTCCGGCGCGGGCTCGGTGCGGTCGAGCGCGTACAGCCACGCGAGCAGATCCGCGACCGCCTGGTAGAGCTGCGGCGGAATCCGGTCGTCGAGGTCGACCTGCATCAGCAGCGACACCATCTCCGGCGCCGTATGCACGTACAAGCCCGCATCGTGCGCACGCGCGACGATCATCTCGGCGAGCACGCCGTAGCCCTTCGCGACCACGCGCGGCGCCGCATCGCCGCCCTTCGGATCGTAGACGAGCGCGGCCGCGCGCTTGCGGGACGTCATGCTCATGGCAGCGCCTCGTCGTCGGTATCCGGCGCCTGCGTCGCCGGGCCGCCGGCCGAACCGCGCGCATACGCGGCGGCGGCCGCCTGGGCTGCAAACAGGTCGAAGCCGTCCGGGCCGTCGTCGACCGCGCGGATCGACAATCCTCCCACCCGCAGCCCCGACACCTCGAGCCGCTGCCGCAGCGCGGCCTCGTGCCGCGTGAGGCGGTCGGCGCCCGTCTGGTTCGCGCGCAATCGCGCGACCAGTTGCGTGCCGTTCAGCATCAGCTCCGCGTCGACCGTGCCGAGCGACGGCAACGTCAGCGTCAGGCGCGTGCGCCATGCGATGCCGTCGCCCGGGCCGTCGTCGCCGCGCGGCGCGCGGCTGCCCGGATCGTCCGGCTCGATCGTCCAGTCGAGCCGCGCGCCGGGCCACGCCTCGCCCGTCCAGCGGAACTGGTCGGTCGCAAGCGCGTCGAGCTGCTGCCTGACGAGCGGCACGGCGGCCGGGTGCACGGGCGCCAGCGTCTGCGCCTGGGAGTCGG
>NZ_QOBB01000263.1:0-9058 GCF_024704855.1 Burkholderia sp. HAN2018
GCCGACCGGCACGACGCGCGACGGCCGGCCGGAACCGGCCCCGCAGCCGCCCGCCACGGGATGATTCACGCGACGGCCGCGCCGGCACGCGGGCTCGTCCCGCCGCATCCCGGCGATGCCGTCGCCGGTTGCGCACGCGTGATGCGGAAACGGGAGCATGAGTGTGATCGCGACGGCATCAGGAGTCCGGCTTCTCCGTTTCGTCTTCGAGTTGCGCGAGCCGGTTGTAGATCGTTTTCAGGCTGACGTCGAGCACTTCGGCCGCCTGCGCCTTCACGCCGCCGCACTGCGCGATCGTGCCGAGGATCAGCTTGCGGTCGACTTCCTCGAGCGGCGTGCCGAACGGCACCGTCACGCGATCCTCGTGCGAATCGACCATGCTGGACAGTTCCTCCATGATCGGCGGCGGCAGCGTGTCGATCACGTCGGCGTCGGTGAAGATGCTCGCGCGCTGCACGAAGTTGCGCAGTTCGCGTACATTGCCGGGCCATTCGTAGGTCTTCAGCGCCTCGCGCGCGGCCGGCGCAAAGCGCAGGTTGCGGCCGCTTTCCTCGTTGTAGTGCTGCAGGAACGCATCGGCGAGCATCGGGATGTCGTCGCCGCGCTCGCGCAGCGACGGCAGCGGAATCGGAAACACGTTGATCCGGTGAAACAGGTCGGGCCGCAGCTTGCCGTCGGCCATCGCGGCTTCCGGATCGCGGTTCGTCGCGGCGACGATGCGCACGTCGACGTCGATCTCGCGCGTCGAGCCGAGCCGCGTGAGGCGCCCCGTCTCGAGCACGCGCAGCAGCTTCACCTGCGATTCGAGCGGCATCTCGGTGATCTCGTCGAGAAACAGCGTGCCGCCGTCCGCGCGTTCGAAGAAGCCCTTGTGCTGGCGCTCCGCGCCGGTAAAGCTGCCGCGGTCGTGGCCGAACATCTCGCTCTCGACGAGGTTCGCGGCAATCGCACCGCAGTTCACCGCGAGGAACGGGCCGCGGCGGCGCAGGCTCAGGTCGTGCACGGTCTGCGCGGCAAGCTCCTTGCCGGTGCCCGATTCGCCGGTGAGCAACACCGACGCCTCGGTGCGCGCGACGCGCCCGATCGCATCGTAGACGGCCTGCATCGCGGGCGAGCTGCCGAGCATGCGGCCGAATCGGCCGAGGCGCTGCAGTTCCGAGCGCAGCTCCGCAATTTCCTCGTGCAGCGCGGTCGTGCGCGGCACGCGCGCGAAGATGCTGTTCAGCCGCTGCATGTTCAGCGGCTTCACCAGATAGTCGGTCGCGCCGCGCCGCAATGCGTCGATCGCGGTTTCGAGGCTCGCATGGCCGGTGGTCAGCACCATCTCGCAATGCGCGCGCTTGGGCAACGCATCGAACAGGTCCATCCCGTTGCCGTCGGGCAGCACGAGATCGCACAGCACGAGATCGGGGGTATGCGTCGACACGAGCGCGCGTGCTTCCTCCAGCGTCGCGGCGGTATCGCAGGCAAGTTGCTGCGTTCGCGCGAGCGTCGCCAGCATCGTGCGCGTATCGGCATCGTCTTCGACGATCAGGACGTAGGGCATCGAAGCTCCTCGTGATGCGAGCCGGTGCAAGTGTCGACCGGACATCGCGACAGATGTGCAGCGCATCGCACGCCGCCAGGCACGAGGCAATGCATTCCACGCTGCAGCGAATGAACTGGCAGGCCATGCTGCCATGACGAAGGAATCGCTTAGCAGTATAGAAGAGCGACGTCGCGCATCGGCCCTTCATCGAATAAATCTATCCGCCCGCGCGGCATGCATTGCGAGATTCAATGCGGCCGCGGCGACATAACACGTATGCTTTGCGCATGAATAACGGCGCATAACGTGTCGTTTTTTCGTGTGCCTGGGTCATAGTCGGTCAAATCTTCCCCATTCGATATCACGTCATGTCGAAATCCGTCGATGACGGCAAGCGTCTGTCCGGACGCTCGCGTTCGATCCAGACCCTGTTGATGAAGGTGTCGCGCGTGGCCGCGACGCGCATCAGCGTATTGATCGTCGGAGAAAGCGGCGCGGGCAAGGACATCGTCGCGCGGCTGTTGCACGACTTGAGCCCGCGCCGGCGCGGGCCATTCGTCCCCGTGAACTGCGGCGCGATCCCGCCCGATATCGCGGAGTCGCAGTTGTTCGGGCACGAGAAAGGCAGCTTCACCGGTGCGATCGCCCAGCATGTCGGCATGTTCGAAGCCGCTCGTGGCGGCACCCTGTTTCTCGACGAAATCGCCGAGATGCCGGCCGAATTGCAGGTCAAGCTGCTGCGCACGCTCGAATCGAACACGATCGTCCGCGTCGGCGGTCACGAGCCGATTCCGCTCGACGTGCGCATCGTCGCGGCCACCCATCACGATCCCGTCGAGGCCGTGCGCAGCGGCCGGCTGCGCGAGGACCTGTTCTACCGGATCGCGCCGGTCGCGCTGCATGTGCCCGCGCTCAGGCAGCGTGAGGACGACGTCGACGACATCGCACTGCAGATCGTCGAGCGGCTGAATGCGCGGCACCGCACGCGCAAGCGGCTGTCGATGCAGGCGATGAAGGCGCTGCGCGCGTATTCGTGGCCCGGCAACGTGCGCGAGCTGCGCAATGCGCTCGAGCGTGCCTTCATCCTCGCCGACGAGCAGATCGACCTGCAGTTGCCGCGCCGGCTGCAGCCGCGCGACGACGTGCGCCACAACGCGATGACGCTGCATTTCGGCACGACGCTCGCGCATACGCAGCAGCGTTTCATCGTCGCGTCGCTGCGGCATTTCAACGGCGACAAGCCGCGCACCGCGAAAGCGCTCGGCATCAGCCTGAAGACGCTGTACAACCGTCTCGCGCTGCTGCCCGAGCATGAACGCAATGCGGCGAACGGCGGCGCCGCGACGAACGCCGCCGAGTCCGCGAATGCAACCGGCGCGACCGGCGCGACCGACACGACCAGCCCGTCGACCGCGACGCCCCCGTAAACGCGGCCCGTCACGCTGCCACGCCGTCGCACGGTGCGCGACCCGGCCGCGCGTGAACCGATCGATACCGGAACACGCGCCCGCGTCTGGCCGCCACGGGCTGTCGTCATGCACACGCCGCCCGTGGTCGCGCCGTTTCGTGCACGGCCGGTCAATGATGCGGCTTGCGCTCGCGGTCGCGTTCGGCGGTGCCCGGTTCGGGATCGCGTGCGGCCGGCAGCGTCGGCGTGACGGTTCGCTGGTCGGGATGCAGCACCATGCCCGTATCGTGTTCGCCGTCGCGGTGCACGCGCACGCGATTCTCGACGTCGCGCACGCCCATGCAGCCGTCGGCCAGATCCTCGATGTCGTGCTTCATCCAGCGTGACGGCACCGTGCCGTCCAGCACGACGCAGCCGTCCTGTACCTGCACGGTGACGTCGCTCACGTCGATGTCGAGCGCATGCGCGAGCCGCTCGCACACGTCCTCGCGGATGCGCTCGTCCGAACGCGTATAGCCTTTCGGCCCGCGACGATGGCGCAGTGCGTCGCGGTCGGCGTCGCTGCCGTAGCGCGAGATGTCTCGCGGGTCGCCACGGTCGTGCTCGCCGCCGTACCGGCCCATCCGGAAATGACCGCGGAATTCCGGACGGTCGCCGCCGTACGGGCCTTCACTGCCCTCCGCACGGCGGCCCGGTTCGCGGTAGCCGCGTTCGGCCTCCCATCCGGGCGGGCGCGCACCGCCCTGCCGGCCCGGGTCGGACATGCCGCGCCGCTGATCCGCCGGCCGCGCGGCGCGCTCGGTCCATTCGCTGCCCCAGTCTTCCGCGCCGACGCTCTCGCTCACCGAGCGACGGCGCGCCGATTCAGGGTCTTCCTCCGGCCATCGTGCCGGGTCGTCCGGGATGCCGCGCTCGCCGTGCCGTCCGGGATATCGTCGTTGCATCGTGTCTCTCCTTGTTCGCGCCTGTGCCGCGCACGGCCCCATGCCGGGTCGCGACTCGGCGCATGCCGGCCGGCTCGAACGCAAGCCGCGTGCCGATATCGTTGCCGGCGCACGACGGATGCGCATCGCGCCGTCGATCCGCTGCCGGGCGCGCCAATCTGCAATGCGATTGCAGTTTTTGCGTGCCGGGCGTCATGGCCCGCCGCCGACGCCCGGATCGTCCGGATCGTCCGGCTCCCCGGATGCGTCGTCGCGATCCGGCCCGCTCAGCCGCTCGGTGCGATCCGGCTCGATATCGGCACCTTCTTCGAGCGTCGAATCGCCGTCCGCCGACGCGCGCTCGCCGGTGCCCGCGCGGTCCGTATCGCTGTCGAGCGAGGCATCGCCGCGTTCGAGCGCATGCGCGTCGAGCGGCGAATCGATGTCGAACGGATAGCGCCGCGCGCCGGCCGTGTCGCTGCCGCTGTCGGACGAGTCGCCCGGCCCCAGTGCGCGGCCGTCGCGGCCGCGACGGGCGTTGTCGTCGTCCGGGCCGGCCGGTTCGTTGTCGGGGTTCAGCGTGCTGTTCATGTCGACCTCCTTGCTGGCGTGCCGCTGCTTGCCGCTACGTGTGGCCGGGCGGCCGCGGCACGGCATGCGGACGGGAGGCGCGTGCAATCGGCATGCCGCATCGCGCGCCCGGAACGGATGCCTTGCCGGGATCGCGGACGGCACGGGCGATGCGCGCCCATTGATCAGCCGAATTGAGTTCCCTTATGCTTTCCGGGGTGCCAATCCGTTTGATGTGGCCACCGCCGGCGTGCCCGGCGGCGGCCGGGCAGCGTTTGCCTGCCCGTCTTCGACTTGCCACACGATGAAGAAAGACGACGACTCCCCTCGCTCCCATCCGCCGCCCGGTTTACCCGATGCGCGCGACCTGGTGCATCGCTTCGCCGAGTTCCGTTTCCAGACGGTCGTCGGCTCGATTACCGACTACGCGGTGTTCATGCTCGATCCGCACGGCAATGTCGCGACGTGGAATGCGGGTGCCGAGCGCATCAAGGGCTATCGCGCGGCCGAGATCGTCGGCCATCACTTCTCGTGCTTCTATCCGCCCGATGCGATCGCGGCCGGCCGGCCGTCGCACGGGCTCGACGAGGCGGCCGCGCGGGGCCACTTCGTGGATGAAGGCTGGCGCGTGCGCAAGGACGGCTCGCAGTTCTGGGCGAGCGTGACGATCGCCCCCGTGCACGATCACGAGAACCAGCTGTGCGGCTTCATCAAGATCACGCGGGACATGACCGAGCGCAAGCGGCTCGAGGAACTCGAAGCGTCCACACACCGGCTCAGCGTGTTCATCGCGATGCTCGCGCACGAGCTGCGCAACCATCTCTCGCCGCTGCGCCATTCGGTCGGCGTGCTGCAGAGCCTGCCCGATCCGGCGCCCGTGCTCGCGCAATGCCGCGACGCCGTGCATCGCCAGGTCGGGCAACTGACGCGGCTCGTCGACGATCTGCTCGACGTCGGCCGCATCACGGCCGGCAAGGTGGAGCTGAACGATCGCCCCGTCGCCGTGCGCGACATCGTGTGCCGCGGCGTCGAAAGCATCCAGCCGAAGCTGGCCGCGCGCGGGCAGCACATCCACGTCGACCTGCCGGCCGATCCCGTGCTGCTGCACGGCGACGATGCACGGCTCGTCCAGGTGCTGCACAACCTGCTCGACAACGCGTCGAAGTTCTCGCCGCACGGCGGGCGGATCGACGTGGGCGCACGGGTGGAAGGGCCGGTGGTCGCCATCCGCGTCACCGATCATGGCGTCGGCATCGCGCACGGCGCGCTCGAAACGATCTTCGACCTGTTCGAGCAGCGAGGCGCGTCGGGTGGCTCGCCGACCGGCGGCTTCGGGCTCGGGCTCGCGATCTGCCGGACGTTCGTCGAACTGCACGGCGGGCGGATTTCCGCGGAAAGCGGCGGGCCCGGGCACGGCGCGACGTTCACGGTGCGGCTGCCGATCACACGGACGGGACGTGCGGAGCAGGCCGGCGCGCGCGAGCCGGCGGCGCACGCGCCATCGGACACCACGCCGCTGCGCATCGTGATCGTCGACGACAACCGCGACTCGGCCGACACGCTCGCCGTGCTGCTCAAGGTGAAGGGGCATGCGCCGCGCGTCGCGTACAACGCAGGCGATGCGCTGGCGCTCGCCCGCGACTACGCGCCGCAACTGATGATCCTCGACCTGACGATGCCCGACGTCGACGGCTTCACGCTGCTGCACGAACTGCGCGCGATCGACGCGCTGCGCGACACGACCTGCGTCGCGCTGTCCGGCCACGCGCGCGCGTCCGACCTCGCACGCACCGAACGCGCGGGCTTCGACGCGCATCTCGTGAAACCCGTCGAGATCAACGTGCTCGACGCACTGCTGCAGCGTGTGGCACGCGGGGTTCGGCGTCCGTCGTAACGGCCCGTGCTCGAGCTGTCGCACGCACGCCGTGGCGCGGCATCGCATTCAATGCGGCAACCCGAACGCGGCCTTCAGGCTCGCGACGATCATCTGCATCGCGATCGCCGCGAGGATCATCCCCATCAGGCGCTGGGTCACCGCCGTCACGCGCGGCGACAGGTAATGGCCGATCAGCGGCGCGGACAGCAACGAAACGGCCAGCAGCACGAGAAACGCGGCGAGCCCGAGCGCGAACGCGAGTTCCTGTCCGGTCGAGAACGCGCTGTGCCCGAGCACGATCATCGTCGCGATCGTGCCGGGGCCGACGAGCAGCGGGATCGTCAGCGGATAGATCGCGACGCTCTCGGCCGCCGCCGGGTCGGCGCCCTCGTCCTCGCCCGGCGAATGCTGGCGGCTCGGCGCGCCGTGCAGCATCGACAGCGCGATCAGCAGCACCAGCAGCCCGCCCGCGAGACGGAAATCGTCGATCGTCAGGCCGAATACGTGCAGGATCGCGCCGCCCGCGACGGCCGACACGATGCAGCCGACCGTCACGCCGATCGCGGCCGTCAGCGCGACCTTGCGGCGCACGCCGTCCGCCGCGCCTTCCGTCAGCGACAGGAACACCGGGATGTTCGCGATCGGGTTCATGATCGCGAACAGCGCCGCGAACACCTTGATCGAAAAGGTCAGGTCGAAGGCCACAGGTTCGCTCCCGTCTCACGCGTCGTTTCGCATGCCCAATCGCACGCAGGTTCCGCTTCGTTTCCGGTGCACGGCGCGCGCCATGCTGCTACGATCGACGCACCGCGTTCACGCACGGAGGGCCCCGACCGATGCAAGCCATCGACACCTTCATGGATCACGAGATTCGCGTCGAGGCGACGCGCAACGCGAACGGCGCGTGGGTCGCGCAGGTGCGGATCTTCCGCGACGGCGCGCCGGTCGACCTGCCCGCGCCCGAACTCGTCACGCCCGAATGGCTCACGTGCGACGAAGCGCTGCGCGGCGGCATCGACCAGGGCCGCGTGATCGTCAAGACACGCGACCGCTAACGTCGCGCGGTTCATCGCCGCATCGTCGGCGGGCATCGCGCCGTGCGTTTCACGCATCGAAATCGAGATCGCCGATCAGGATTTCGCGGTCGCGCTGGGTCCGTGAGCTGAAGTCGACCGGCAATTCCATCTGCCAGCGCTCGATCGTGACCGGCAGCGCCGCGAGATAGCGGTCGAAGCGGCTGCGGTCGGGCTCGGCCAGCAATGCATCGATCGCGTCGTCGCGCCACGCGAGCCGCGCGTTCAACCGGTTCGGCAGCCCGACCGTCGACGTGAGGCCGATCACGTCCACACAGGTCGGACTCCCCTGCCCGTCGTGCGGCACGACTTCCACGCGCACGTCACCAGGCTGATACAGGCCGAGCACGCGCGCCGCGATGCGCGGCGCAAACTCGGTTTCGAAACGTGCGCGGATTTCAGGACTCATCTTGCCTCCGGGTTCGAATCATGTCGTCACGCGGCCGTCATGCGGCTGCAATCTGCCGCTCGAATGCCGCTTCTGCCTTCAGGCTGTCGAGATCGCGGCCGATCGTCGCGACCGCGAGCCGCGTGTCGCCGCGCCAGTACGCGATCGCGCAGTCGTGCGCGCCGAGGTCGCCGTCGATCTCGACGCGATCCCATTGCTCCGCATGCCCGACGTAGTTGATCGTCAGGTCGTAATGCTGGCTCCAGAAGAACGGCACCGCGTCGAACGGGCGCTGCTGGCCAAGCATGTTGTGCGCCGCGACGATGCCCTGCCGCTCGGCGACGACCCAGTGCTCGACGCGAATGCGCTCGCCCGTCAGCGGATCGGGCCAGCGCGCGATGTCGCCGGCCGCGTAGATGCCGGGCACACTCGTCTGAAGGAAGCGGTCGACCGTCACGCCGCGCTCGACGGCCAGCCCCGCGTCCTGCGCGAGCGCGACGTTCGGGTGCACGCCGATGCCGACCAACACGACGTCGGCCGGCAGCACGTCGCCGGTCGACAGCGTCACGCTGTCCGGCGTGATCCGCGCCGGCGTCGCGCCGAGATGGAACACGACGCCGTGCGATTCGTGCAGGGCCTTGATCGTGTCGCCGAGCGCTTCGCCGAGCACGCGTGCCATCGGATGCGCATCGGGCGCGACGACCTGCACGTCGAGCCCGCGCGTGCGCAACGCGGCAGCCGCTTCGAGCCCGATGAAGCTCGCGCCGACCACCACGCAGCGGCGGGCCGTTTTCAGCTTGGCGATCAGCGCGTCGCAATCGGCGCGCGAGCGCAGCACGCACACGTGCGGCAGATCCGCGCCGGGCACGCTCAGCCGGTTCGGCTCCGCGCCCGTTGCCAGCAGCAGCGCGCCGTACCCGACACGGCTGCCGTCGGCCAGTTCGACCGCCTGCCGCGCGGGGTCGATCCGCGCGACACGCGTGCCGCACCGCACGTCGATCCGGTGATCGGTATAGAACGACGGCGCACGCAGCGGCAGCCAGTCGGCGTCGGCCGTGCCGGCGAGATAGTCTTTCGACAGGTTCGGCCGGTCGTACGGCGGATCGGCATCGGCGGTGAGCATCGTGACCGGATGCGGATAGCCCGCCTGCCGCAACGTCACCGCGGCCGCGATCGCAGCGGCGCCGCCGCCGACGATCACCACCGACGCGGGCAATCCGGCCGCATCCAGCGCGGGAGGCGCGGCGGCCGGCCGCGCATCGAGCACGACGGCACGGCCGTCGCGGCGTTCG
>NZ_QOBB01000264.1:0-9016 GCF_024704855.1 Burkholderia sp. HAN2018
GGCCGCGGGTGCGGGCTTCGGCGCAGCCGGCTTCGCCGCGGGCGCAGCCGGTTTCGGCGCAGGCTTCGGCGGCGTCACGCTCGCCGTGGTCGTGGTATCGGGTTTCGCGGCCGGCCTGGCGGCATCCTTCGGCGCGGGCGCCGGTGCGGCCGCAACGGCCGTGTCGGATGCCGGCGGTTCGTCATGCGCGACGCCGGCCTGCACGTCGGACACATCGTCGTCGCGCGGCGCGACCGCCTGGTGCGCGGGCCGGTTCGGGATGTCGATCGCGATGTCGTCGGTGACCGGCTTCGGGTGCGAATCGAGCACCATCGGCAGCACGATCACCGCGGCGACGACGAGCGCGATCGCGCCGACGAGGCGACGGCGCGCACGTTGCTTTTCTGGAAGGGTCGGATCGAGGAGCAGTGCGTCCGATTCCGGACGCTCGGTGCGGCGCGAGCGTCGCTCGACGCGTTCAGTGCGCTCCGTGCGCACGTTCCGGGAGGCCCCGGTGCGACCGCCGCGCCGCGGGGGCGCGTCGTCGTCTTTCTTGCCGAACGAGAAAATTCCCATGAATGGCTGAGTCCGAAACTGCCCGTCAGTCAGTGTTGCTGCGATTTACGGTAGGCCAGCACGCCGGCAACCGTATGGAAACTGCCGAAAACCACGATTCTATCATTCTCGGATGCTCTTTTTAGTGCATCGCGAAACGCTTCGGCGGGCGACGTGTAACGCGTGACGCTCGAATCGGGCCCCTCCTCCACGCCGGCCTTGCGCAGCGCGGCTTCGAGCTGCTCGGCCGTGGCCGCACGCGGCAGCGGCAGATCGGTCACGCACCAGTGGTCGATCTCGCCCTTCAGGTGCTGCAGCACGCCGTCGATGTCCTTGTCGTGCATCGCGCCGAACACCGCGTACGTGTACGGGAAGAAACCCATGTTGCCGAGGTTCTGCTCGAGCACGGCCGATGCATGCGGGTTGTGCGCGACGTCGAGCACGATCGCCGGCTTGCCGGGCAGCACCTGGAAGCGCCCCGGCAGTTCGACGTTCGCGAGGCCGAGCCGGATGTCCTGCGCCGACACCGGCAGCACCGGGCGCAGCGCCTCGAGCGCGGCGAGCGCGGCCGATGCATTGATCAGCTGATTCGCGCCGCGCAGCGCCGGGTACGCCAGCGCCGGATAGCGCTTCTCGCGACCGAGGTAGCTCCACTGCTGGCGCTCCGCGCCTGCCTGCGCCTCGTAGCGGAAATCGCGGCCGACGAGCCACAGGTCGGCGCCGATTGCTTCCGCGTGGTCGATCAGCGTTTGCGGCGCGGCCGGATCGCCGCAGATCGCCGGCTTGCCGGCACGGAAGATCCCGGCCTTCTCGAACGCGATCTTCTCGCGCGTGTCGCCGAGGTATTCGGTGTGATCGATGTCGATGCTCGTGACGATCGCGCAATCGGTATCGATGATGTTGACCGCGTCGAGCCGGCCGCCGAGGCCGACTTCGAGGATCACCGCGTCCAGCCCGCGCGACGCGAACAAGTGCAGGATCGCGAGCGTCGTGAATTCGAAGTACGTGAGCGACACGGGCTCGGGCAACGACGTGCGTGCAGCTTCGACGGCCTCGAAGTGCGGCAGCAGTTCGTCATCGGTGACATTCTGCCCGTTCACGCGCGCGCGCTCGTTGAATTCGAGCAGGTGCGGCGACGTGTGGCAGCCGACCTTGTAGCCCGCGCGCACGAGGATCGTCTCGAGGAACGCGCAGGTCGAGCCCTTGCCGTTCGTGCCGCCGACGGTAATGACGGGGCACGCGAATTCGAGCTGCAGCGCCGCCTTGACCTGCCCGATGCGGGTCAGGCCCATGTCGATGCCGACCGGGTGCGCGCGTTCGAGATGCGAAAGCCACGCGTCGAGAGTGGGAAAAGTGCTCATCGGTTCAAATCTGGATCGGTACCGCCACTACGCCAAAAAACGAAGCGCGTCGCCTGACGCGGAAGCCAGGCGACGCGCAGAGTTCACAACCTTGCGCCGGTCAAGCCAGCGCGTCGGCCGGCTGTCGCTGCAGCAGCGCGAGCAGTTGCGCGATCTCGTCGCGCATCTTGCGACGGTCGACGATCATGTCGATCGCGCCCGTCTTGATCAGGAATTCGGCGCGCTGGAAGCCTTCCGGCAGCTTCTCGCGGACCGTCTGCTCGATCACGCGCGGGCCGGCGAAGCCGATCAGCGCCTTCGGTTCGGCGATCACGACGTCGCCGAGGAATGCAAAGCTCGCCGACACGCCACCCATCGTCGGGTCGGTCAGCACCGAAATGAACGGCAGCTTCGCTTCGGCCAGCTTGGTCAGCATCGCGGTGGTTTTCGCCATCTGCATCAGCGACAGCAGGCTTTCCTGCATCCGTGCACCGCCCGAAGCGGTGAAGCAGATGAACGGCACCTGCTGTTCGAGCGCGTTCTGCGCGCCGCGTGCGAAGCGCTCGCCGACTACCGAGCCCATCGAGCCGCCCATGAACGAGAATTCGAAGCAGGCCGCGACCACCGGCAGCGTGTGGATCGCACCGCCCATCACGACCATCGCGTCGGTCTCGCCCGTGTCGTCCATCGCTTCCTTCAGACGATCGGGGTACTTGCGGCTGTCCTTGAACTTCAGCGTGTCGACCGGCACGACTTCCTGACCGATTTCATAACGGCCTTCCGGATCGAGCAGCCCGTCGAGGCGCTCACGCGCACCGATGCGCATGTGGTGATCGCACTTCGGGCACACGTGCAGGTTCGCGTCCACGTCGTTGCGGTACAGCACGGCCTCGCAGGACGGGCACTTGACCCACAGGCCTTCCGGAATGCCCTTGCGGCTTTTCGGGTCGGTCTGCTTGATCTTCGGCGGCAACAGTTTGTCGAGCCAGCTCATCGTATGGTTTCCTGTTCCGTGGCGGGCCGGGCCGACCGGCCCGTTCCCGCTTCCTGTGTTGTGTTTATCGCGCCGTCTTGCCCGCGCCGTCCAGGGCGGCGCGCAGCTCGGCAATGAAAGTCTTCAGCGCGGCGGCGGCACCCTCCGGCGCAGCGCTTTCGAGCAGCTGCACGAGGCGGCTGCCGATCACGACCGCGTCCGACACCTCGGCCACCGCGCGCGCCGTTTCGGCGTCGCGGATACCGAAGCCGACGCCGACCGGAACCGGCACGCGCGACTTGATGGCCGGGATTTTACCCGCAATGCTCGAAACATCCAGATTTCCTGCGCCGGTCACGCCCTTGAGCGACACGTAATACACGTAGCCGCTCGCGATCTTGCCGACGTCGGCGATACGTTCGTCGGTCGACGTGGGCGCGAGCAGGAAGATCGGATCGATCTGCGCGGCGCGCATTTTCTCGGCGAACACGCCCGCCTCTTCCGGCGGATAGTCGACGACGAGCACGCCGTCGACACCGGCCGCCTGCGCTTCGGCCGCGAACGCGTCGACGCCCATTCGTTCGATCGGGTTCGCATAACCCATCAGCACGACGGGCGTTTTGGGGTCGGTTTCGCGAAAGCGCTTCACGTCGGCAAGCACGCTTTTCAGCGTGACGCCGCGCGCGAGCGCGCGTTCCGACGAGCGCTGGATCACGGGGCCGTCGGCCATCGGGTCCGAGAACGGCACGCCGAGTTCGATCACGTCCGCGCCGCCTTCGGCGAGCGCGTGCATGAATTCGACGGTTTTCGCGGGATCGGGATCGCCGGCCGTGATGAACGGGATCAGGCCCTTACGGCCTTGTTCGGCGAGCGCGGCGAAGGTTTGCTGAATACGGGACATGGCAATTTTCCTCAATGCTTCGGCGAGGCGGCGGCGCGATTCACGCGCACGCCGGCACAGCGAGCGCGCTCACGCGCTCGTGCGCGATCGCACAATAGCTTTCGTTGATCTCGTAGCCGACGAAGTCGCGCCCCTGCCGTGCGCAGGCCACCGCGGTCGTGCCGCTGCCCATGAACGGATCGAGCACGCGGCCGCCCGGCGGGCAGCTTGCGAGCACCATCCGCTCGATGATTTCCAGCGGCTTCTGGGTCGGATGATCGACGCGCTCCGCGTGCTGCCGGTGCAGGCGCGAGACCGACCAGACGTCCTTCGGGTTGTAGCCCATCTCCAGCCACTTGCTGCCTTCGAACAGCTTGCGCGAGCGGGCCTTCTTCGTGTCGGCGTCGTACGGGATGCGGACCGGATCGAGATCGAAGTAATACGCCCTGGAAACCGCGAAAAAGCCGATGTTGTCGTGCACCGACGTGAAGCGGCGCGTCGTGCCGCCCATGCTCGGCACGCGCCGGTCCCAGATGATCTCGTTGACCATCGTGAGCTGCGTCTTCAGGAAACTGAAGATTTCCGGCGCGTACTGCCACGTGCAGAAGATGTACATCGACCCGCTCGGCTTCAGCTTCGGAATCGCGAGCTCGAGCCACTCGCGCGTCCACGCGAGAAAGTCGTCGCCCGAACGCTTGTCCGAGTCGTTGCCGTAGTCCTTGCCGAGCCCGTACGGCGGATCGGCGACGATCAGGTCGATCGACGCGTCCGGCAGGTGCGCGGCATCGGTCAGGAAATCGCGGTTGTGCAGTTCGATCCCGGACGGCAGCGCGCGCGGCACGGCGGCGGCGGGCTGAACCGCCCCCGCCTCGCTCGCGGCACCGCCGCCCGGTTCTTCGATCAGGTCACGCATCGGTCGGGGTCAGAGCTCGATGCCCGATCGCTCGGCGACCGTGTGCATGTCCTTGTCGCCACGGCCCGACAGGTTGACGAGCAGGATCTTGTCCTTCGGCAACGTCGGCGCGAGCTTCACGCCATATGCGATCGCGTGGCTCGACTCGAGCGCGGGAATGATCCCCTCGATCCGGCAGCAGTCGTGGAACGCCTTCAGCGCTTCCTCGTCGGTAATGCCGACGTACTGTGCGCGGCCGCTGTCCTTCAGCCATGCGTGCTCGGGACCGACGCCCGGATAGTCGAGGCCCGCCGACACCGAATGCGTCTCGATGATCTGGCCGTTGTCGTCCTGCAGCAGGTAGGTACGGTTGCCGTGCAGCACGCCCGGGCTGCCGGCGATCAGCGACGCCGCGTGATGCCCCGTGTCGAGGCCGTCGCCGGCCGCTTCGACGCCGATCAGCTGCACCGACGTGTCGTCGATGTACGGGTAGAAGATGCCCATCGCGTTCGAGCCGCCGCCGACGCAGGCGATCACCGCGTCCGGCTGCCGGCCCGCGAGTTCGGGCATCTGCACCTTGCACTCGTCGCCGATCACGCGCTGGAAGTCGCGCACCATCATCGGGTACGGGTGCGGGCCCGCGACCGTGCCGATGATGTAGAACGTGCTTTCGATGTTCGTGACCCAGTCGCGCATCGCTTCGTTCAGCGCGTCCTTCAGCGTGCGCGAACCCGATTCGACCGGCACGACCGTAGCTCCAAGCAGCTTCATCCGGTAGACGTTCGCGGCCTGGCGGCGCACGTCTTCCGAGCCCATGTAGACGACACACTCCATCCCGAAGCGGGCGCAGATCGTCGCGGTCGCGACGCCGTGCTGGCCGGCGCCCGTCTCGGCGATCACGCGCTTCTTGCCCATGCGCTTCGCGAGCAGCGCCTGGCCGATCACGTTGTTGATCTTGTGCGCGCCCGTGTGGTTCAGGTCTTCGCGCTTCAGGTAGATCTGCGCGCCGCCGAGCGTCTCGCTCCAGCGCTGCGCGTGATAGATCGGCGACGGGCGGCCGACGAAATGCTTCAGCTCGCGCTCGAATTCGGCGACGAAATCGGGATCGTTCTGGAATTTTTCATACGCCGCGCGCAGTTCGTCCAGCGCGTGAATCAGCGTCTCGGCAACGAACACGCCGCCATACGGGCCAAAGTGGCCGCGGTCATCAGGAAGGTTGTACATGGTGTCTCTCTCGATCGGTCGGGGCGCCCCGCTTTCGGGGCCGCGCCGGCTTGCATCACCCGGCGTCCGCTTCGCGCACCGCGCGTACGAACGCCGCCATCCGGGCGTGATCCTTCACGCCCTTCGCGCCCTCCACTTCGATGCCACTCGAGACATCGACAGCAAACGGGCGCAACTGGCGAATCGCATCACCGACGTTTTGCGCGCTCAAGCCACCACTCAAAACGGCCCGATGCGCGAGCTCTGCGGGAATAAGAGACCAATCGAAGACCTTGCCGCTACCGCCGTAATCCGGCACCAGGGTGTCGAACAGGAGGCCGCGCGCTTTCGAATAATGAAGTGCCGATTCTACCAAATCGGCCGGCTGCGTCGAGGGGCCGACGCGCACCGCGCGCAACCACGGCAGGCGTGCCGCGCGGCCGAGGGCATCGCACTGCCCGGGTGTCTCGTCGCCATGGAACTGCAGCAGCGTGAGCGGCACGTCGCGCACGACGGCCTCGATCTCGGCTTCGGTCGCATTCACGAACAGCCCGACCACCGACACGAACGGCGGCGCGAGGCGCGCCAGCTCGGCCGCCTGCGCGATCGTCACCGCGCGCGGGCTCTTCGGGTAGAACACGAGACCGATCGCGTCGGCGCCGAGCGCCGCCGCGTGCAGCACGTCCTCGGGGCGCGACAGCCCGCACAGCTTGATGCGCGTGCGCGGCGGCAGGCCGGCCGCGGCGGGAGTCGAAGGAGACACGGCGTGATCCGTCATGGTTGAGGGTCCAGGTCGGCCCAGACGCTGCTCCACGGCACGCTGCCGAGCTGCGCGGGCGGGACGGCGAATTCCGCCGGGTAGCCGACGTGGGCGAGGTACAGCCCGTCGGCCATGAACGTGGGCGCCGCGAGATTACGGTCGCGCCCGGCCAGCACGTCGGCAAGCCAGTCGGCCGGATAGCGGCCGCGACCGACCGCGACGAGGCAGCCCATCAGGTTGCGCACCATGTGGTGCAGGAACGCGTTGGCGCGGAACCGGAAATGAATGAAATGGCCCACGCGCCGCACGTCGATCTGGTACAGGTGTTTGACCGGCGTCTTCGACTGGCATTCCGACGACCGGAACGACGAGAAGTCGTGCTCGCCGATCAGGTGCGCGGCGGCGGCGCGCATCGCGTCGTCGTCGAGCGGCGTATGGATCCAGCCCGCGCGCCCCGCCAGCATCGGCGAGCGCACGGGATGCACGTACAGCGCGTAGTAGTAGGTGCGCTCGAACGCCGAGAAACGCGCGTGAAACGTCTCCGGCATCGGCTTCGCCCATTGCACCGCCACGGTCGGCGGCAGGAACGCGTTGGTCCCGCGCACCCACGAGAACACCTCGCGATCCAGGTCGGTATCGAAATGCACGACCTGCCCGAGCCCGTGCACGCCCGTGTCGGTTCGCCCGGCCACCGTCGTATGCAGCGGCACGCGCGCGAACTCGGCCAGCGCGTGCTCGAGCCGATCCTGCACGGTCTTGCCGTGCGGCTGCGCCTGCCAGCCGCAGAACGCCGCGCCATCGTACTGAATGCCGAGCGCGATCCGCATCACGCCTCGTCCGCCAGTTTCGCGAGCAGCGCACGCGCATCGTCGCGCGTCGCGGTGTCGTTCGCGTCGACCACTTCCTGCAGCAGCGTCCGTGCGCCGGACAGGTCGCCCAGCTCGACGTATTCGGTCGCGAGGTCGAGCTTGTTGCGCGCGATGCGGGCAAGTTCGTCCGGCGTCAGCGCCGGCAACGCGGCGCCCGGCGTCGACGGCAGGTCCAGATCGAAGTCGAGCTTCAGTGCGCCGAACTGCGCGCCGCCGAGCGGCGGCAGCGACGACGTCGCGAACGGGCTACCCGCCTGGCCGGCTGGCGTCGCCGCGTCCGGATCCCAATCGAACTCGTCGTCCTGGTCGGCCGGATGTTCGGGGGCCGGATCGATCGCGCCAATCGGAAGGCGTTGGTCGGCTTGACCGTTAGTTGCGACTTTATCGGTGTCGGACTGCCTTGCCTGCGCGGCAGACTCGTCCGTCGCCAGCGACGGCTCGTCCTGCGTGCGCGGCGGCAGCGGCATGTCGAGGCTGTTGAGCGCGCTGATCGCGTTCTGCATCAGCGCCTCGTGCTGCGTTTCGGCGGCCGCGGAGGCGATCGGCGTCTCGGCAGGCTGTTCCGCGGGCTGTTCGGCAGCGATCTTCTCTACCGGCTCTGTATCGTGCGGAGCCGGAGCCGCCTCGCTCGCGGTCGGCACTACGGCGTGCGCGGCCGGCAATTCGGGCTGCTCGTCATGCGGCGGCACCACTTCCGGCGCCGACGGCACATCCGTATCAAGCGTCTCGGCCGTCTCCGCCGCTGCGGCAGTGGCCGCGGCAAGGCTCAAATCGGAAGCCGCGTCGCGTGCGACCGGCATCTCGGGCCGGATCGGCAGTTCCGGCTCGACGGACGGCGCGGCTTCGGTTTCTGCCGCCGCAGCCGCGGACCCGCCCGCGACGACCGCAGCAGCCGTCGCGCTCGTACCCGCATCACCCGTTTCTTCCGCGCGCCGGCCCTTCCGGCGCTTGCGCCACGCAAAACCTGCGGCGAGGACGATCACGGCCGCACCGGCCACCGCGGCCGGACGCCAGTCCATCTGCCCGGTACTGCGCGCAGGTGCCGCCACCGGCGCGGCCGGTTGCGCGGGCGCCGATACCGATGCCGGCTGCGCTGCGCCGGCAGCAACGCCGGACGCGGCTTCACTTGCCGCCGGCGCGGCAGCGGATGCGCCCGTATCGTTCGCGGCCGGACGCGGTGCGACAGGTGCCGGCACGGGCGCCGGCGCGACCTCGTTCGTCGTGGCCGGCTTGCCGATGCCGTGCTTCTGCAACTCCATCAGCACGCGGTTCTTCAGCGCCAGCAGTTGCTGCAGGCTCGACGGCCGCGGCTGCGACGCGCCCGTCGCAGGCGCAGCCGCGGCCGGTTCGTTCATGCCCGAAACCTGGCTGCCCGCAACAGGCGGAAGCGCGGCACCGCTCGCGGACGACGGCACCGACTGGATCGCACCGCTCCACACATGCGGACCGCTTGCACCGGCAACGGGCGCCGCCGGCTGCACGCTTTCGACGGCCGATGCGCCGTGTGCCGCGGAAGCGCCGAGCGACGCCGCCGCACCGGCGGCCGTCGCGACGCTCGCGCCGCT
>NZ_QOBB01000265.1:0-8896 GCF_024704855.1 Burkholderia sp. HAN2018
CGTCGCGCCCGGCGGCGCGTCGGGCGCGCCGCCGGGCGTGTCCGGATCGCCAGGCGGCGGCGTGTCGTTCGTATCGTTCGGGTCCTTCGTCATGCGGTTCGTCGATGAAGCGGTACGTTCAGAAAGCGATGCCGAGCGTCAGGTACGGGCGCACGCTATGGTTGCGCAACCCGTACGCGACGTCGACGTTGATCGGGCCGACGGGGCTGCGCCAGCGCGCGCCGACGCCGACGCCCGGGTAAAACACGCGTTCGCCCCACGCATCGGTGGCCGTGCCGATGTCGAAGAACGTCGCGGCACCCCAGTCGCGGTTGAACCAGTGCTGGTATTCGGCGGTGCCCGTCATCAGGTACTTGGTCGGCAGGACGGAACCGTCGACGCTGTTGCCGATGCTCTGGTAACCGTAGCCGCGCACCGAATTCGAGCCGCCCGCGCGGAACAGCAGCGATGCCGGCACGCCGGTCGAGCTGCCGCTCGTGAACACGCCGCCGAGCTCCGCGCGGAACACGAACAGGTCGCGCTTGCCGACCGGCAGGTACTGCTGGCCGCGCGCGTAGCCGCGGATGAAGGTCTGGTCGGTCAGCACGCCCTTGACCGCGAAGCCGGCCTCCGCGTGGATCAGGTTGCCCGAACGCGGGAACAGCGGATCGTCGACGTTGCGGCGCGTCCATGCCCATTGCGGCACGAGCGCGCGGCTCGTGGTCGGCCCCGCGCTGTTCTGGTCGAGCCGGTCCTGGTAGTACATCAGCGAATACGAATAGTCGATGAACTGGCCCGTGCGCGTGCGCTGCACGCCGACCCGCGCGCTGTAGATGCGCGTATCCGACACGTTGGTGTTCGTGTACGACGCGAGCACGCTGTTGGTCCACCCCTTCTCGCCCGGCGGCATCGACAGCTGGACCTGCCCGTATTGCTGGATCTGGTCGAGCCGGCCCGACACGGTCAGCGGCCACGCGGCGCCGAACGTGTCGAGATACGTGTAGGAGCCCTGCACATGGGGCCCGGTGTCGGTCGCGAAGCCGACGCCGCCGCGGATGTTGTTGTACGGGAACTCGCTGACCTTCACGTGCACGGGCGTGCGCTCGGGCTTCGCCGTATCGTCGCCGACGTCGATCGCGACGCTCGCGTAGTACGGCGTGTTCTGCAACTGCCGCTGCAATTCGGTGATCCGCTGCACGTCGTAGATCTCGCCTTCCGACAGCGGATTGACGTTCGTGACGATCTTCTCCGGATAGCGCCGCACACCGTCGACGTCGACCTTGCCGATCGTGAACGTCGGACCGCTGTCGAATGTGACCGCGAGCGTCGCGCGCTGCGTGCGCGGATCGATGCGCGCCTCCGACGACGCGATCTTCGCGCCGAGATAACGACGCGACTGCAGTTGCCTGAGCGCCGCGCCCTTCGCGCCGTCCCAGTCGGACTGCGTGAACGGGTCGCCCGGCTTCAGCGAAAACGCGAAACGGGTCGCGGCTTCCTGCTTCGGGTCCTCGGTGTCGACGGGCCCCTTGAAGGTCAGGTCGACGCTCGACACGACGGTCTGCTTGCCCGGATCGACCGCGATGCGCACGTCGCGCTTGCCGTCGCGCGTGCGCACGTCGGTGCGCACGACCGGCGAGAAATACCCGGCCGTCGCGGTCAGGTCGCGCACCTGCTGCGGGGTGGCCGTCACGAGGAAGTCGAACTGGTCGTCGCTGATGTCGTCGCGCTTCGCGAAGCGCGCGATGTCGAGGTGCGTCTTGAGCAGCTTGCGAACCGAGCGCGGCGCGTCGATGTCGACGTCGTACTTCGCGTGGGCCGGCAGCGCGAAGCACGCGGCCAGGCAGCCCGCGAGGGTCGCCCGTGCGGCACGGGCCGCGGCGCCGGCGCGATTGCGTTCCACGCGCGGGCCCGCGTCATGTGCCGGATGTGCTTGCTGGTTCGACTGCCCCGCCAAATATGACCTCGCCCTCGGTTGTCACGGTTTTGTGGAAAACCCTGTATTTGACCACAGCGTGCCGGCGCCAAAGCTTAATGTTTGTAAACCGCCGCGCGAGCGCGCGTGGCCGCGGCGTCATGCCCGGCGGTGCGCTTGCGGCCGCCGGCTGCGCGCCAACCCGCGGATTCGACGCGCGATTGCCGCCGGCCGTTCCCGCGATGCGGTAAAATCCCGCCATCGTGAATCCGGCGCATCGTGCGCCGCCCGAAACGGAAAATCCAGCCATGCCGTACCAGTCCGATGTCACGCAGTTCCTGAACCAGCTCAAGCAACAGAAGCCGACGCTCGAGGAAGAGCAGCGCAAGGGCCGTTCCCTGCTGTGGGACAAGCAGCCGATCGACCTCGAAGAGCGCGCCGAGCAGCAGGAATCGCGCGTGAAGCAAACGTCGTACGTCTACTACCAGAACTTCTGACGACGTGAGCGCCGCCGACGAGGCCAGCGCCGCCCGCCAGGACGACGCGATCGCCGCGCCCGCGGGCGCCGATTCGACGCCCGACACGGTCGACGGTGTCGCGGCATTCGCTCGCCTGTACGGCGAGCCGCTGTTCAAGCTGCCGCAGGATCTCTACATCCCGCCCGATGCGCTCGAGGTGTTCCTCGAGACCTTCGAAGGCCCGCTCGACCTGCTGCTCTACCTGATCCGCAAGCAGAACTTCAACGTGCTCGACATCCCGATGGCGCAGGTCACCGCGCAATATCTGGGCTACGTCGACCAGATCCGCACGTCGAACCTTGAGCTCGCGGCCGAGTACCTGCTGATGGCCGCGATGCTGATCGAGATCAAGTCGCGGATGCTGCTGCCGGTCAAGAAGGCCGACACCGGCGAGGAAGCCGAGGATCCGCGCGCCGAACTCGTGCGCCGCCTGCTCGAATACGAGCAGATGAAGCTCGCCGCGCAGCGGCTCGACCAGTTGCCGCAGCTCGGCCGCGACTTCCTGCGCGCCGAGGTCTATATCGAGCAGAGCGTCACGCCGCGCTTCCCCGACGTGAATTCGGACGACCTGCGCGCCGCGTGGGCCGACGTGCTCAAGCGCGCGAAGCTCGTCCAGCACCACAAGATCTCCCGCGAGGAGCTGTCGGTGCGGGAGCACATGAGCCTGATCCTGCGCCGGCTGCAGAACGCGCGCTTCATGGAATTCGCCGAGCTGTTCGACACGTCGCGCGGCGTGCCGGTCGTCGTCGTGAATTTCATCGCGATGCTCGAACTCGCGCGCGAATCGCTCCTCGAGATCACGCAGGCCGAGCCGTTCGCGCCGATCTACGTGCGTCTCGCGTACCTGCCCGCGTAACCGGCCTGGCGCCCGCGTCCGCCCTTCCCACCCCCCGATTCATTCCGGCACACATGCCGCCTCGCCGCAGCCCGACGCGACTGCGCGGGCCGTTGCCGGCACGCCCGGTTAAAAAGTGAACGACCGTACTTTTTTCGATGCGTTTGGCGGCCAAATCCTCTACAATCCGCCGACGCCCGATGCGCCGCCCGCGCGCCGGCGTTCTCCGCTTCGACCCCGACGCCGCTGCTGCGGCGCCAACGCGCGCATGCGCGAGGAAACCGCTACCCGATCATGAAAGTCATCAGCTCGATCCAGGAACTGCGCGACCAGTTGCGTGGACAGAACCGCACGGCGTTCGTGCCGACGATGGGCAACCTGCACGAAGGGCACCTGTCGCTGATGCGCCTCGCGCGCCAGCACGGCGACCCGGTCGTGGCGAGCATCTTCGTCAACCGGCTGCAATTCGGCCCGAACGAGGATTTCGACAAGTATCCGCGCACGCTCCAGGACGATATCGAGAAGCTGCAGCAGGAAAACGTCTACGTGCTGTTCGCGCCGACCGAGCGCGACATGTACCCGGAACCGCAGGAATACCGCGTGCTGCCGCCGGACGACCTCGGCGGGATTCTCGAGGGTGAATTCCGGCCCGGCTTCTTCGCCGGCGTGTGCACGGTCGTCACGAAGCTGATGTCCTGCGTGCAGCCGCGCGTCGCCGTGTTCGGCAAGAAGGATTACCAGCAGCTGATGATCGTGCGCCGGATGTGCCAGCAGCTCGCGCTGCCGGTCGAGATCATCGCGGCCGAAACCGTGCGCGACGAGGACGGCCTCGCGCTGTCGTCGCGCAACCGCTACCTGACGACCGACGAGCGCAAGGAAGCGCCCGAACTCGCGAAAACGCTGCAGCGCGTGCGCGACAGCGTGCTCGGCGGCGAACGCGACCTCGGCAAGCTCGAGCATCACGCGCGCACGCACCTGGCCGAGCGCGGCTGGGCGCCCGACTACATCGCGATCCGCCGCCGCGCGAACCTGATCGCACCGAGCGCCGCCGAACTCGAAGCCGGCGAGCCGCTCGTCGTGCTCGCGGCCGCGAAGCTCGGCGCGACGCGCCTGATCGACAACCTGGAAATCTGACGGGCCGCCCGCCCGCGCCTCTCACGACGCATCACGGAGACACCATGCAGCGCCACATGCTCAAATCGAAGATCCACCGCGCGGCCGTCACGCACTGCGAGCTGCACTACGAAGGCTCGTGCGCGATCGACGAAGACCTGCTCGAAGCGGCCGGCCTCATCGAAAACGAACGGATCGACATCTGGAACATCAACAACGGCGAGCGTTTCTCGACGTACGCGATCAAGGGCGAGCGCGGCAGCGGGATGATCTCGCTGAACGGCTCGGCCGCGCGTCGCGCGCAGCTCGGCGACCTCGTGATCATCGCGGCATTCGCGATGGTCGACGAAGCCGAGATTCAGGCCGGCTGGAAGCCGAAGCTCGTGTTCATCGACGACGGCAACAAGATCAAGGGCCACCGCGATCACGTGCCGACGCAGAACTGGACCTGACCTGACTGACCGGCCGCCCGCGTGCCGCGGCGCGCGGGAGCGGCTGTGCCACTTGCGGTTGAAGGGTCGAAGGGCCGGATGCCGTGTGCCACGGGATCCGGCCCTTTCTCATTTCCCCGCGTACCGGCCCTGCGGCCGCGCGATCAGGACGCCTTGGCGGCCCTCTCCGTCTTCTCGGCCTTCGGCGCGCGGCGTTCGGCCCATTCGACGATCGGCCGCCACTGTTCGAGATCCTTCTCGACCCGGCTCTTCGCGACGTCCCACAGCGTGAGGCCGTGCGCGGCGATCTGCACGTAGTTCTGCGTGTCGCGCACGTAGCCGAGCACCGGCAGGCCGAGCCCTTCGACGAACCGGTGAAGCTGGTCCGACGAGCGCGTGCGCGCATCGACCCGCATCCCGACGATCCCGACCTCGACGCTGCCCTTGCGCACGGCCTTCTCGCCGGCGAGGCGCTCCAGAAACTGCTGCGTGGCCAGAATATCGAACATCGACGGCTGCAGCGGCACGATCACCTTGTCGGCCAGTTGCAGCGCGACGTTGAGCCGGTTGCCGTGCAGCCCGGCCGGCGTATCGATCACCGCATATTCGAGGCCGCGCGGCGGCTTCGTCGGCGCGTCCGGATCGAGTTCCCATGCCTCGATTGCCGGCAGTCCGGCCGGCCGCAGCTCGAGCCACGCATGCGCGGACTGCTGCCGGTCCAGGTCGGCAAGCGCGACCCACGCGCCCTGCGCCGCGAAATAGCCGGCAAGATTGGTGGACAGCGTGCTCTTCCCCACGCCGCCCTTCGGATTCGCCACCACGATCACCGTCATGAATTCCCCCGAAAAAGCCGCGCGGCCCCTGCCGCGAGGCAGGCGCCGCTCGATTGCGGATACAGGGAGCGATGATATCGGCAAACGGGGTGTCACCGGAACGGGTTGCGCCGCGCCGTGTACGCCGATTTACCCCTTACGCACGCTGGACCGCGGCTTCCCGTGCGCCGAGCGCGAACGCGCCGCCGCCCAGCAGCGCCTGCACGGCGAGCGTGACGGCCCAGAACGCCGGGTATTCCCAGCCGCCGTTCGGCGACGCGAAGCTCCAGCCGTTCGGCAGATGCGCGGCGGTCGCGCCGAGCATGAACGGCAGCAGCACCAGCGCGGCGACGCGCACGCGGAAGCCCGCGAGCAGCGCCAGGCCGCCCGCCAGTTCGACGAACGTCGTCAGGTACGCGAGCCAGCCCGGCAGGCCGATCGACGCGAAGAACTGCGCGGTGCCGGGCAGCGTGAAGACGAACACCTTCTGCGCGACGTGCGCGAGGTACAGCACGCCGAGCGCGACGCGCAGCAGGGTCGCGGCGAAATCGTTGAGGCGATTGGGGTTCATGGCGAATTCCTTCGTGAGTGGTGTGAATGGATCGCACTCTATTCGAATCGATTCAACCGATAAACGCGCCGATTCGCTTTAACTGATTCCCGGATGGAATCAATCGGGACATAAAAAGGGGCATGCCCGATCATGCCCCGCGACCTGCTTCAGTAACCGCTCTTGCCTTGTGTGGCGTCGCCGGAACCGGACTGGCCGCCGCCCGGTGCGTACGAATCGCACGCGTGCGCAACCGCCGACACGCCCAGCAGCACCGCGAGCAGCACGCTCCACCACCATCGAGCCTTCATCGTCGCACTCCTCCAGGCGGACATCCGCCCTCCTGTGTTGTATGCGATCCGGCGGAAAAAGCGAGCACGGCCCGGCCCGCGTCAACGAAACTCGGCGTACAGCGCGTCGAGATCGAGATGGTCGGCGAACGAGTCGGCCAACCGCTCGAGCGATGCCTCGCGCAATGCCGGATAGTCGATGCGCGCCGCGCCGTCGAGCCCGGCCCACGCGAGCAGCGCCACGCATGCGTCGGGCGAGTCGAACAGCCCGTGCACGTAGGTCGCGAGGATCTGGCCATCGGCGGACACCGCGCCGTCCGGGCGTGTGGCGTCGGAGGCGGCGGGTGCGGCGTCGGCTGCCAGCGTCAGCGCGGGCGACGCGAGCGCGGGCCCGTGCGTGTCGCCCATGTGGATCTCGTAGCCGCGCACAGCCGCCCCGCCCGGCAGCGCGAGATGCCCGGTCACGTTCTTCAGCGTCTTGTCGCGCTGCAGGGTCGTGTCGAAATCGAGCAGCCCGAGCCCCGGCACGCTGCCGGGCGCCCCTTCGAGGCCGAGCGGATCGTCGAGCGTGCGGCCGAGCATCTGCATCCCGCCGCAGATGCCGATCACCTTGCCGCCGTAGCGCAGATGGCGACGGATCAGCGTGTCCCAGCCCACGTCGCGCAGCCATGCGAGATCGCGCTGCACGCTCTTCGAACCGGGCAGGATCAGGAGGTCGGCATCCGGGACGGGGCCGCTCTTCCAGTACGTGAATTCGACCTGCGGATGCGCGCGCAGCGGGTCGAAATCGGTGTGGTTGCTGATGCGCGGCAGCGCCGGCACGACGACGCGCAGCAGGCCGGCATCGCCGCGTGCGGCGGCGCTGCGCGCCTGTGCGGGCAGCATGTCCTCGGCGTCGAGCAGCAGGCCGTGCAGGTACGGCAGCACGCCGAACACGGGCTTGCCCGTCTGCGCACGCAGCCAGTCGAGCCCCGGTTCGAGCAGCTTGACGTCGCCGCGGAAGCGGTTGATCACGAAGCCGCGCACGCGTGCGCGCTCGCTCTCCGACAGGCACGCGAGCGTGCCGACCAGGTGCGCGAACACGCCGCCGCGGTCGATGTCGGCGACGAGCACGACCGGGCAGTCGACGCGTTCGGCAAACCCCATGTTCGCGATGTCGCCTTCGCGCAAGTTGATCTCGGCCGGGCTCCCCGCGCCCTCGACGATCACCGTGTCGTAGCCGGCGCGCAGGCGCGCGTACGACTCGAGCACCGCTTCGAACGCGACCGGCTTATAGCCGTGATACGCGCGTGCATCGAGGTTCATGCGCGCCTTGCCGTGAATGATCACCTGCGCGCCGCGGTCGCTCGTCGGCTTCAGCAGCACGGGGTTGAAATCCGTATGCGGCGCAACGCCCGCGGCCAGCGCCTGCAGTGCCTGCGCGCGGCCGATTTCGCCGCCGTCGGCCGTCACCGCGCTGTTGAGCGCCATGTTCTGCGGCTTGAACGGCGCAACGCGCGCGCCGCCGCGGCGCGCCAGCCGGCACAGGCCCGCGACCAGCGTGCTCTTGCCCGCGTCGGACGTCGTGCCCTGGATCATCAGCGTGCCGCGCGGCCGCGGCTCGGGTGCATTCATCGTGTAAAGGTCGTCGCGAAGCAAAGCCCGCATTATCCCCCGCGCCGGTATGCCCGCGCCGTTACAATCACGCGATGATTCCGCACGACCTCACCTTCGTCCTCGGCGGCGCACGCTCGGGCAAGAGCGCGCACGCCGAGCGCCTCGCCGCCGACAGCGGCCGCCCCGTCACCTACATCGCCACCGCAACCGCCGCCGATGCCGAATTCGCGCAGCGCATCGCGCACCATCGCGCGCGCCGGCCGGCCGCCTGGGGCTTCGCCGACGCACCCGTCGACCTCGCCGGCACGCTCGCGCGGCTCGACGATCCGCACGCGTGCCTGCTCGTCGACTGCCTGACGCTGTGGCTCACGAACCTGCTGTGCCCGGCCGACGGCGAACCGCTCGACGATGCGCAGTACGCGGCGCAGGTCGACCGGCTCGAGCACGCGTTGCGCGGCGCGCGCGCGAAGGTGATCGTCGTCAGCAACGAGATCGGGCTCGGCGTCGTGCCGCTCGGGTCGGTCACGCGCCGCTACGTCGACGAACTCGGGCGCCTGAACCAGCGTGTCGCCGCGCTCGCGACGCGCGTGACGCTGCTCGTCGCCGGGCTGCCGCTCGACCTCAAGACGGGAACGCCGTCATGCTGATGCTGTCGCTGCCCGTAGTCGCGATGTTCGCGGTCGCGGCCGCGATCATCGACCGCGCGATCGGCGAACCGGCCGGCTGGCATCCGCTCGTCGCGTTCGGCCGCCTCGCCGCGCGCATCGAAGGCGCGCTGAACACGGGCCGGCGCGGCCGCGTGATCGGCGTCGCCGCATGGATCGCGGCGGTCGTGCCGCCGGTCGCCGTCGCGGCATGGC
>NZ_QOBB01000266.1:0-8875 GCF_024704855.1 Burkholderia sp. HAN2018
CCCGAGATCGGCCGCGCCGATGGCCGGCCCGGGCGCCAGCGCGGCCGCCCGCTCCATCACGTTGCGCAGCTCACGCACGTTGCCGGGCCAGCGATGATCGAGCAGCGCCCGCTGTGCGTCGTTCGTCAGGTGCAACGGGCGCGCGCCTGCCGCGCACGCCAGGAAATACGCGGCCAGCGGCAGGATGTCGGCCACGCGATCCGCGAGCGGCGGCAGGTGCAGCGGAATCACGTTCAGCCGGTAGAACAGGTCTTCGCGGAACGTGCCGTGCGCGACGGCCTCGGCGAGATCGCGGTGCGTCGCGGCCACCACCCGGATGTCGATCGCCGTCGGACGATCCGCACCGAGCGGCGTCACCTCGCGCTCCTGCAGCGCGCGCAACAGCTTGGCCTGCATGGCCGTGGGCATGTCGCCGATCTCGTCGAGAAACAGCGTGCCGCCGTCGGCCTCGACGAGCCGCCCGGCGCGATCGACGTGCGCCCCCGTAAACGCGCCGCGTCGATGCCCGAACAGTTCGCTTTCGAGCAGGTCGGCCGGAATCGCCGCGCAGTTGACCGCGACGAACGGCCCGGCATGACGCATCGACGCGGCATGCAACACGCGCGCCGCCACCTCCTTGCCGGTGCCCGTCTCGCCGGTGACGAGCACGGTCGCGTCGCTCGTCGCGGCCCGGCCGATCTGCTTCTGCACGTCGCGCATCGCGGCGCTCACGCCCAGCAGCCGGGGGCGGGCCGACGCGGGTTCGCGCGCAAACCCGCCGCCGTGCGGTTCGACGGCCGCCGGCGGTGTGTTCGCGGAAACGATGCGCGCGAGCAGTTGCGCGATGTCGCGACGCCCGATCGGCTTGGTCAGGTGATCGAACGCGCCGAGCCGCATCGCGTCGATCGTGTTGTCGCTGGTCGCATGGGCGGTCAGCATCACGACCGGGATCGCGGCCAGCGCGGGATCGTCGCGCAGCTGCGCGAGCACCGCGAGCCCGTCGAGGTCCGGCAAGCGGAAGTCCAGAAAGATGCAGTCGACGCGACCGCCGTCGCGCAGCGCGCTCAACGCCGCGCGCCCGGCTTCGGCTTCGACGACCCGATGACCGAGATCGGCGAGCGTCTCGGCCAGGCCGTCGCGAAATGCCGCGTCGTCGTCGACTATGAGGATGGTTGCCATGGGATTTCAATGACGAAGGATGCACCGTGCGGAACGTCGTCGAGCCAGGCCTGGCCGCCATGCGCCGCGGCCACTTCGCGGACGACGGCAAGACCGAGGCCGGTGCCGTCCGCCCGCCCCGTCACGAACGGCTCGAAAATCCGCTCGCGCTGCTCGGCGGGAACCCCGGGGCCGGTATCCGACACGGTGATCCTCAGCCAGTCGCGTCCGGTGAACGTGCGACGCGCGGCGGCGAGCGTGACCGCACCGCCGTCGCCGGCATGGCGCAGCGCATTGAGCAACAGGTTGTCGAGCGCGCGGCGCATCTGGTCGGGATCGAACACGGGGAACGCGGCGGGCTGCGCAAGGCGTTCGCCCTGCTCGCCGGGCAGCCATGCGAGATCGATCGCCTGCCGCTGCGCCAGCTCGCGGTGCGCGTCGACGACCTGCGCGAGCCACGCGTCGACATCGACGCGCGTCGCATGCGGGCTGACCGGCTGCGTCAGCGCGAGCAGGCCCGACAGCTGCGCATCGATGCGTTCGATCTGCGCCAGGATCACGCGCAGCGCGTCCTGCTGCCGTCGGCTGTCGCCGGCCAGCGCGTTTTCGGCTTTCAGGCGCATCGCGCCCATCGGGTTGCGAATCTCGTGCGCGACCTGCGCGGCCAGTTTGCCGAGCATCCCGAAGCGTTCCGCCTGCGCGAGCCGCGTGCGGAGTTCGGCGGCCTGCTGTTGCAGTTGCTCGGCGCGCCGCGCATGCGTGTTGAACGCATCGATGATCCGGTCGAGATCGGGCTCGCCGACATACGGCAGGTGCGGTGCGCGGCCGTCGGGCGCCAACCCGGCTTCGATCCGCGCGAGATTGCCCTTCCAGCGCCGCAGCGCGATCGCGAGCGCCGCCGCGATCGCGAGAATCACCGCGAGCACGCCCGCAAGGCCCGTCGCCAGCAGCTCGCCGTGCCGGCCGAGCGGCGGGCGGGCGCGCGTCAGCATCCAGACGAACAGGCCCGATCCGGCGCGGACCGGACACGCCGCCGCGATCACGGCATCCTGCGCGCCCTCGACCGCATTCGACGTCGTGGCACGCGTCGCGGCGGCCGCGCGCAGCGTGCGGAGAATCAGCGGCGTTTCCGCGTCCGGCACGTCGCGCTTGATGCCGCTGCCTTGATAAGTCGGAAAGGAATACGCAAGAAAACCGCTCGCCGCAGGTGCGCCGCCGGCCGTCCAGAAACCGCCTTCCATGTCCGGTGCGCGCGCCAAAACGATATCGAGGATCGCATGCATCAGCGCCGAATCGGGCTGCGCGCCGGCCGGCGCGGACGCATCGTAGCGCGACGCGACCGCTTCGCAGGCCGCTTCGCCCGCGGCCCGCGCGCCGGCGATCTGCTGCCCTTCGGCGGAACTGGCCATCACCCAGACGACCGCGACGAGCGTCGCGCAGAGCGTCGCGACGAGCGCCCAGAGCATGACGAGTTGAGTGGAAAACGGCGGACGCTTCATCGGATCGGGCAGGCGGTCGAGGGCGACAGGATAACGTAAAGCATACGACGCCGGGACCCGCGCCGCCGGCCTGCCGGATCGGGCTGGCCATCGCGCCGGACGCCAGCGGCCGCCATCGGGAAAGGCCGCTGAAAGATCGAACCGCCAGACTGCCTCCGGCTCGACGCGGTGGAGAATTCCGGCAGTTTCAGGACGATCACGCCGGTCAGGCAGGACCTGTTCCCGTGGACGTTCCGCGACGAGCTGAGCTGGGTCGAGCCGTACTACGCGCGCTTCGGCGATCGCCGCCTGCCGGCGATCATCGCGCCGCGCCGCCCGTTCAGCGAATGGCGGCTCGGCGGCGACGTGACCGCGGTGTGGGGTGCGCCGCTGCCGTAACGGTCGCCCGCGCGCGTTCGGGAGGTTTCACCGTCGCGAACCGCCGCGACGGCAAAATGAGCCGGGCCGCGACCACGGATCGTGTCGACGCCCGCTTCCGCCGCTTTCCAGTGCGAAATTGTTCGGTCGACGCACAACCTCGCGCAATCTCGCGCGAACGGCGCCGGCCATGCCATTCATGTATCAGCGCGCAGCGCCCGGAACGGGCTCGTTCATCGCGTCGCCGTATCGCTCCGCGCGCTCGACGATGCGCGCGAGCCGGATGATGTCGGTCAGCGCGAAATCGTTCGCGTCCGGCCTCGGACGATCGTGCTCGTCCGCCACGCGCATCGCGAACGCGAGCGCTTCCGAGCGCTCGCGCAACAACGTGCGCAGCGCATCCGCGATGATCCGGCGGTCGCGCGGATCGCCCAGGCCGAGCGCGGCCCCGTGATCGTATTCGACGGCCGGCGTCGCGAGCGGCGACGCCGCCAGCATGGAGATCCCGCGCATCGGTACCGTGTTCCGTTTCATGTCCACCTCCCGTTGACGGGCGGCCAGGGCGCGACGCCTCACCGCCGGTTCGACCGCGACACCACGTCGATCCACACCGCCAGCACCAGCACCGCGCCCTTGACGATCATCTGCCAGTACGCGTCGACGTCGAGCATCGACATGCCGTTGTCGAGGCTCGCCATCACGAGCGCGCCGATCAGCGCGCCGTACACGGTGCCCGAGCCGCCGCGCATCGACGTGCCGCCGATGAAGCACGCGGCGATCGCGTCGAGTTCGCCCATCGTGCCCGCCGACGGCGAACCGGCCGCGAGCCGCGCGGTGTTCACGATGCCCGCGAACGCGCACATCAGCCCCATCAGCGCGAAGATCGCGAGCTTCACGCGGTCGGTATCGACGCCGGACAGCCGCGTCGCCTCGAGATTCGAGCCCACCGCATAAATGCGCCGGCCGAATACGGTCTGCGTCGCGATCCACGAGAACACACCGAGCAGCGCGAGCAGCAACAGCACCGGCACCGGGATGCCGCCGTAGCGGTCGAGCGTCGCGACGAATGCGAACAGCACGGCCCCCGCGCCCACGATCTTGACGGCGTCCTGCCACAGCGGCGCGACCGCGAGCCGGTAGCGGTGCCGCGTGCCGCGCTGGCGCACGACCAGCAGCGCGACGAGCGCGAACAGCAGCAGCGCGAGGCCGTCGCCGGCCACGCGCGGCAGGTAACCCTGCCCGAGGAACACGAAGCCGTCGGACACCGGGGCGATCGTCGAGCCGCCCGTCACGCCGAGCAGGATCCCGCGAAACGCGAGCATCCCGCCGAGCCCGACGATGAACGACGGCACGCGCCGGTAGGTCGACCACCAGCCGTTGAAGAGCCCGATCAGCACACCGAGCGCGAGCACCGCCGGGACCGTCGCGGCGACGGGCCAGTGGCGGTTCACGTCGAGGATCGCCGCGACGCCGCCGAGCAGCCCGAGCAGCGAGCCGACCGACAGGTCGATCTCGCCCGCGATGATCACGAACACCATTCCGCACGCGAGCATGCCGGTGATCGACATCTGCCGCAGCAGGTTCGACACGTTGCGCGGCGTGACGAATGCGCCGTCGGTCAGCACCGAGAAGAACGCCCAGATCGCCGCGACCGCGAGCAGCAGCGCGAGGATCTTGTAGCGCACGAAGACCTGGCGAAGCTGGCTGCCGGTCGAGCGCCCGGCCGGGTGCCCTGCTTCGTGGCCGCTTGAACGGCGCGCGTCCGCGTCCTGCGTCGCCGGGGTGGAGGAAGAAAGTTCGGAATTCATGTCGCACTCGTTGCGGTGGGTTCGGTCGGCCGCCGGCCGGATTTCAGCGCGGCGCCGAGGATCTGTTCCTGTGTCAGGCCGTCGTTGACGAAGTCGCCGCGCAGCTCGCCTTCGCCGATCACCAGTACGCGATCGGCAAGCCCGAGCACCTCGGGCATTTCCGACGACACGACGATCAGCGCGACGCCGCGCTTCGCAAGCGCGAACACGAGGCGGTAGATCTCCGCTTTCGCGCCCACGTCGACGCCGCGTGTCGGCTCGTCGAGAATCAGCACCTGCGGCTCGGCCAGCAGCATCTTCGCGAGCACGGCCTTCTGCTGGTTGCCGCCGGACAGGCTCGCGATCGGCAGGAACGGATGCGCGGCACGCACCGACAGCCGCTGCATCTCGGTGCGGATCGCGTCCAGCTCGGCGGCCGCGTCGATCCGGCCGCGCGCCGCGAAGCGCCGCAGCACCGTCAGCGTGATGTTGTGGCCGACACCGAGCTGCGGCACGATGCCGTGGCGCTTGCGGTCCTCGGGCACCATCGCGATGCCGGCGCGGATCGCATCGGCGGGCGTGCGGATCGACAGCGGCCGACCGTTCATCAGCACGGTCGCCGTGCACGCGCCCGGATACGCGCCGAAGATCGCCTGCATCAGCTCGGTCCGGCCCGCGCCGACGAGCCCCGCGACGCCGAGAATCTCGCCGCGCCGCACGCTGAACGACACGTCGTCCACCCGCTTGCGGCGCGCATTCGTCACGTCGCGGCAGGTGACGTTGCGCGCTTCCAGCACGACGTCGCCGATCTCGTGCGGCTCGCGCGGGTACAAATCGCGAATCTCGCGGCCGACCATCATCGCGATGATCCGGTCGGTCGTCAGCGCGCGCATCGGCTCGGTCGCGACATGGCGGCCGTCGCGGATCACCGTCACCGTGTCGCACACCGCCTCGACCTCGTCGAGCTTGTGCGAGATGTACACGCACGCGACGCCGCGGCGCTTCAGGTCGCGCACGATGTCGAGCAGGATGCGCGTTTCGGACGCGCTCAGCGACGACGAAGGTTCGTCGAGGATCAGCAGCTTCGCGCGCTTGTTCAGCGCCTTCGCGATCTCGATCAGCTGCTGGTGGCCGCCGCCGTAGTTCATCACCGGCTGCGCGACGTTGATCGAGTCGATCCGCAGTTCATGCAGCAGTGCCTCGGCACGCTGCACCATCGCCGCATAGTTCATGCGCCCGCCCGACAGCGTGATCTCGTTGCCGAGAAAGATGTTCTCGGCCACCGACAGCTCGGGCACGAGCATCAGTTCCTGGTGGATGATCACGATGCCCGCGCGCTCCGTGTCGCGCACGCCGGACGCGACGAGCGGCGCGCCCTCCCAGCGGATCTCGCCCTCCCACGTGCCGTGCGGATACACGCCGGACAACACCTTCATCAGCGTCGATTTGCCCGCGCCGTTCTCGCCGCACAGCCCCACGCACTCGCCCGGCCGCACCACCAGGTCGATGCCGTCGAGCGCCTTCACGCCGTCGAATTCCTTGACGATGCCGCGCATCGTCAGCAAGGGTTCGGTCATTCGCTCATGCCTCGCAGTGTGCGCGCGGACGCACCGGTGGGCCGCCCGCGCGCCGCGCCGTTACTGGCTCGCCAGCTGCGCCTGGGTATAGAAGCCGTCCTTCACGACGACGTCGACGTTGCGCTTGGTCAACAGCGTCGGCTGCAGCAGCACCGTGTCGACCTTCTTCTTGCCGTTGTCGTATTGCGCGTTGAACGCGGGTTTCGTGCCCTTCGCAAGATCCACCGCGAGCTTCGCCGCTTCGCTCGCGATCAGCTTGAGCGGCTTGTAGACGGTCATCGTCTGCGTGCCGGCGATCACGCGCTTGACCGCCGCGAGATCCGCGTCCTGCCCGGAAACCGGCACCTTGCCGGCCAGGTGCTGCGCGGCGAGCGCCTGGATCGCGCCGCCCGCGGTGCCGTCGTTCGACGCGACGATCGCGTCGATCCGGTTGTTGTTCGCGGTCAGCGCATCCTCGACGATCCGCAGCGCGGTCGACGCGCTCCACTCCGGCACCCACTGCTGGCCGACGACCTTGATGTCGCCGCGATCGATCGCCGGCTTCAGCACCTTCAGCTGCCCTTCGCGCAGCATCTTCGCGTTGTTGTCGGTCGGCGCGCCGCCGAGCAGGAAATAGTTGCCCTTCGGCTTCGCGTCGACGACGCCCTGCGCCTGCAGTTCGCCGACCTTCTCGTTGTCGAACGAGATGTACGCGTCGACGTCGGCGTCGAGGATCAGCCGGTCGTACGACACCACCTTGATGCCGGCCTTGCGCGCTTCGGCGACCACGTTGCCGAGCGTCTTCGAGTTGAACGGGACGATCACGATCACGTCCACGCCGCGCGAGATCAGGTTCTCGATCTGCGAGATCTGCCGCGCCTCGCTCGCGTCCGCGGACTGCACGGACACCTTCGCGCCGAGCTTCGTCGCGGCGGCCACGAAATAGTCGCGGTCGCGCGACCAGCGCTCGACGCGCAGGTCGTCGATGCAGAAGCCGATTTCAGGCTTGTCCTTGCTCGCATGCGCGAGCGGGGCGCCCAGTGTCAGGATCGCCAGCGCAGCGGCGCCGGCAAGCGAGCTCAATACCGTACGACGTTTCACGGATTTCATGTCTCCATTCCTCTCTTTATAGGACTACTCCACGAACGCCGGGCAGCCGCCGAAGCCGGTCGCCCATCGTCTTGCCACCGCGCGGCACGGCTTCGTGCGGCCTGTCACACGCCCGTCACGCGCCTGTCGCAAACACCGGCTCGAGCGCCCGATACAGCGCGCGAAACGTCGGCCGCCGCGCGTCGCGATACCACGCGTGGCGTGTCATGTCGGGCTCCCGTACCTCGACGACGGGCGGCTGCGGGCACACCGCGTCGAGCGGCGCATCCGGTTCGAGCGCAAGATGCGCGAGCCGCGCGGCGCCGAGCGCCGGGCCGACTTCGCCGCCCGCGCGCAAGGTCAGCGCACGGCCGCTCAGGTCGGCCAGCATCTGCGTCCAGTACGCGCTGCGCGAGCCGCCGCCGATCACCGTGATGCCGTCGGGCGCGAGCCCGGCCGCATGCAGCGCGTCGATCCCGTCGAGCAGCGCGAAGCCGACGCCTTCGAGCGTCGCGTTCGCGAGATCCGCGCGCCGCGTATCGGGCGTCATCCCGTAGAACACGCCCTTCGCATTCACGTCGTTGTGCGGCGTGCGCTCGCCGCTCAGGTAAGGCAGGAACCACGGGCGCTCCGCGCGTGCGTTCGCTTCCGCGTCGGCGAGCAGCGCGGCAACGCCGTCGTAGCCGGCCAGTTGCGCGGTGAAATCGACGCAGCCGGCCGCGTTCAGCATCACCGACATCAGGTGCCAGGTGCGCGGCAACGCGTGACAGAAACTGTGAACCGCCGATTCGGGATTCGCGCGGAAGCCGTCCGACACCGCGAAGTAGACGCCCGACGTACCGAGCGACAGCAGCGCGTCGCCGGGCCGCACGATGCCGACGCCCACCGCGCCGGCCGCGTTGTCGCCCCCGCCCGCGACGACCGGGATCTCGCGCAGCCCGAGCGCGCGTGCGACGGCCGGCAGCAGCGTGCCGGTGATGCGGTTGCCTTCGAACACGGCGGGCATCTGCGCGCGCGACAACCCGCATGCGGCGAGCAGCGTGTCGTCGTAATCGCGCTTCGCGACATCGAGCCACAGCGTGCCGGCCGCATCCGACGGATCGGTCGCGAACGCGCCGGTCAACCGGTAGCGCAGATAATCCTTCGGCAGCAGCACATGGGCGATCCGCGCGAATACGTCCGGCTCGTGCCGGCGCACCCACAGCAGCTTCGGCGCGGTAAAGCCCGGCATCGCGAGATTGCCGGCGACGGCGCGCAGCGTGGGCGCGCGCCGCTCGAGTTCCGCGCACTCCGCATCCGCGCGGCCGTCGTTCCACAGGATCGCGGGGCGCAGTACGTCGCCGCGCGCATCGAGCAGCGTCGCGCCGTGCATCTGCCCGGTCAGGCCGAGCGCATCGATGGCGCGCGGATCGATGCCGGCCGCGCGCGCATCGGCGACGAGCGCCGCCAG
>NZ_QOBB01000267.1:0-9069 GCF_024704855.1 Burkholderia sp. HAN2018
GCTCGCGGTGCCGATGGCGCCCGCGGCGCCTGCCGGCGTCGTCAGCGCACCCGTCACCGTGCCGACCGGGCCGCTCGACAGCAGGCCGCCGAGCGTGCCCGTCACGTTGCCGCCCGGCGTCGTGACCGTGCCCGTAAGGCTGGCGCCGAGCGGCGTCAGCGAATTGACGAGGTTGGTGACCGGCGCCAGCAGGCCGCCGACACCCGCGCCACCGGTGCCGCTGGTGCCACTCGTTCCGCCGGTGCCGCTCGTGCCGCTCGAACCGAGGCCGCCGAGCGCACCCGTCAGCGAGCCGAGCAGGCCCGTGACCGGTCCGAGCGGGCCGCCGCTGCTCGTGCCGCTCGTACCGCCCGAACCGCTCGAGCTGCCGCCGCCCAGGCCGCCCGTCAGCGTGCCGAGCAGGCCCGTGATCGGGGCGAGCGGGTTGCTGCCGCCCGTGCCGCTGCTGGAGCTGCCCGCGTTGTTGTCGTGGACGAGGCCGCCGGTGGACGTCACCGTGTTGCCGAGCTGTGCCACGACACCGCCGAGGCCGGTGCCGACCGGGTTGCCGGTTGCGCCGCCGACCTTCGTGCCGGCGAGGGCGAGGCCGTTGCCGAGCGCGCTCAGCAGGCCGTTGAGCGGCGTGCCGAGCAGCGTGACGCCGCCGAGCGTCTGCGTGGCGCCCGGCGTCGTGACACCGCCGGTCAGCGTGTTCGTGATCGGGTTGATCACCTTGCCGACCTGCGTCTCGAGCTGCTGGACCGGCGAGCTGTTCAGCGCCGTGTTGAGGCCCGACGCGGTCGAGTTGACGGTGCCGCCCACGGTGTTGACGAGATCGCCGACGAGCGTCGTGACCGGCGACAGCGGCGACAGCGGGCCGGAGCCGAGGCTCTTCACCGCGTTGCCGAGGTTGTTGACCGCGCCGCCGGCGCCGGTCAGCAGGCCGGTGGTCGACGTCAGCGTCGGTCCGAGCGGGTTCGCCGACACGCCGATCGAGCCGAGGCCGGCCGCGACGCCGTTGCCGAGCGCCTGCACGCCGTTGCCGAGGCTCGTGACCGCGTTGCCGACGCTGTTGGCCGTCGTCGGGTTCGTGCCGGGGATCTGCACGCCGCCGATCACGCCGCCGCCGTTCGCGACCGTCGTACCGACTGCCGTCACGAGGTTGCCGGATTTCTGGAGGACATTGCCGAGCGGGGTGACGCCGGTGCCGGAAGTGCCCGAGGTGCCCGACGTACCGGAGGTGCCCGAGGTGCCGGAAGTACCCGAGGTGCCGGAAGTGCCCGACGTACCGGAAGTACCCGAGGTGCCGGAAGTACCCGAGGTGCCGGAAGTACCCGAGGTGCCGGAAGTGCCCGACGTACCGGAAGTACCCGAGGTGCCGGAGGTACCCGACGTACCGGAAGTGCCCGACGTACCGGAAGTACCCGAGGTGCCGGAGGTACCCGACGTACCGGAAGTGCCCGACGTACCGGAAGTGCCCGAGGTGCCGGAAGTGCCCGACGTGCCGGAGGTACCGGACGTACCGGAAGTGCCCGACGTGCCGGAGGTACCGGACGTACCGGAAGTGCCCGACGTACCGGAAGTGCCCGACGTACCGGAAGTGCCCGACGTACCGGAAGTGCCCGACGTACCGGAAGTGCCCGACGTACCGGAAGTGCCCGAGGTACCGGAAGTGCCCGAGGTGCCGGAAGTGCCCGACGTACCGGAAGTACCCGACGTACCCGAAGTCCCCGAAGTCCCCGAACTACCCGAAGTCCCCGACGTCCCACCGCCCGACGTACCCGAAGTCCCCGAGCTGCCGCCCGTCCCTGACGTGCTCGGCTTGATCGTCGGCGGGGTCGTCGGTCCATCGACCGAGCCGCAACCATATAGTGCGAGCAGCGACGAGACGGCCATCGTTACCGTCGTCTTCTTGAAGAGTGTGTGCATGTTGGCCTCGACATTGGAAGTGTGTCCAAGCCTCCTCTGCAAATTCCGCGCCACGACAGCATTCGCGAAACGGTGTCGCGCTTTATTGCAGGAATCGGGAAGATCGGCGCGATTTAAACGGAGTAACGGTGCTTTCGCGCGACGGGCATGCTCGGTGCGCGGGCGCGGCGGTTGCGATGTTCCCGTAAGCCGCCGTAACGCGCGGCGCGATGTTACGTAGCGTTCGATATCGCGTTGCGCGGATGGCCTCGAACCGAGGGCCGCATCTTTGACGAAACGCGCCGGCCCGATGAACATGGCGCGAAATCCCCGGCTGCCGGCGACGCCGAAGCGGCCACGACTCCATACAGGACCCGGACATGAGCGAACAGGACAGGGAAAACGGCAAGGCGCGACGAATCGACGTGATGGGCGAGGCGTTCGTCGAGCGCGCGATGCGCGACCTCGACGGTTTTTCGCGCCCGCTGCAGAACTGGCTGAACGAGCACGCGTGGGGCAGCACGTGGCAGCGGGACGGGATCGACCTGAAGACGCGCAGCCTGTGCACGTGCGCGATGCTGGCGGCGCTCGGCCGCGGCACGGAACTGAAGGGTCACATTCGCGGCGCGCTCAACAACGGCGCGAGCCTCGTCGAGATCCGCGAGGTGTTGCTGCACAGCGCGCTGTACGCGGGCGCGCCGGCCGCGGTCGAGGCATTCCGCAGCGCGCGGGAGGTGATCTCGGATCTCGGGCTGTCGGTGCCCGACGACGAAGCCTGATTCCGCCGCCGCTTCGACTGCACGGCGGGCGCGGAATCAGGCGCGGTTTCGCTGGTTTCGCCGGTTCCAGGCTCAGTGCGCGACGCGCGCTGCCTGCGGTGCCGCCTCGGCCGGGGCGGCGGCGACTTCGAGCAGCCAGTCGGCGGTGGCCTCCGGAATCGTGACCGGCAGCATGTGCCCGCCCTCGACGACCTTCAGCCGCACGCGCGCCGATTTCTTCGCGAGCGCGTCGCCGTGCTCGCGCCAGTTCAGGATCGGATCGGCGCGGCCGTACAGCACGTCGACCGGCAGCGCGAGATCCGCGTAGCGGCGTTCCATCGCGGGCAGGTCGACGGGTGCCGACAGCAGGTCGGTCGCCGTCGCGTAGAACACGTGCGGGCGCATCCCGAGCAGGCCGCCGCCCTTGACCGGGAAGTCGCGCGGCACGTCTTCCGGCGCGAACACCTGGCGCACGGCCTTGCGGCCGGTCAGGATCGTCAGCGGGATCGCGAAGGTCCACGACACGAAGCGGCGCACGAGCGGCGAGGGCAGCATCAGCGGCTTGAACGGCGCAGGCGGCTCGGTCTGCTGGTGCGACAGCGGCGCGATCAGCGCGAGCCGGCTCACGCGGTCCGCATGGTTGAGGCCGACGGCAAGCGCGATCGCGCCGCCGAGCGAGTGGCCGACCAGCACGGGCTTGTCGAGCCGCAGCGCGTCGATGAACGCGGCGACCGTGCGGGCCTGCGCGAACACGTTCGCCTGCGAAGCCGCGCCGCGCAGCGAGCGGCCGGCGCCCGGGCGGTCCATGAGGATCACGCGATGCCGCTGCGCGAGCCGTGCGAGCGGCAGGTACGCGAAATTGCGCAGTTGCCCGGCGAGCCCGTGGACGAACACGATCGGCGGGCCGTTACCGTATTCGACGTAGTGGATGCGGTCGCCGCCGACGTCGACGAAGCGGCCTTCGGGCGGAAACGCGCGCGTCACGCGACGGGCCACGTAACCGGTAAACAGCGCGAGCGCGGCGAGCGCCGCGACGACGCCGAGCAGGACGTTCTGGATCAGATGGAGCGTAGGGGTCATGTCGGCCTCAACGGGGTTCGAGTGCGGGTTCGGCAACCGGCGCCGCGGCGGCCGTGCCGGCTTTCGCGCGGCGTTCGAAATGCATCGCCGAATCGGCGAGCGCGCTGAACTTCAGCGAGGCGAGATCGCGCACGTAGTTCTGGTGGAATTTCCACGGCTTGCGATGGCCCTGCTTCGGCAGGATGCCGGCCGCGCGCTGGATGTAGCCCGAGCTCAGGTTGACGGCCGGCACGTCGCCGAGCTCGCCGGCGCCGAGCCGCGGCACGCACGTGTCGAAGTCGTTCGCGCGCATGTGGTTGAGCAGCCGGCATACGTAGCGCGCGATCAGCTCGGCCTTCAGCGTCCACGACGCGTTCGTGTAGCCGAACGACGACGCGAGGTTCGGCACGTCGCTGTACATCATTCCCTTGTACGACACGGTTTCCGGCAGGTCGACCGCGCGGCCGTCGACCGTGACGCGCGCGCCGCCGAGCATCTTCACCTTCAGCCCGGTCGCGGTGACGATCACGTCCGCGTCGAGCTGCTGGCCGCTCTTCAGCTTGAGGCCGGTCGGCGTGAAGCGCTCGATCTCGTCGGTGACGATCGACGCGCGGCCCGCGCGGATCGACTTGAACAGGTCGCCGTTCGGCACGAGGCACACGCGCTGGTCCCACGGCATGTAGCGCGGCGTCAGGTGCTTCGCGACATCGAAGTCGGGGCCGAGCTGCTTGCTGGCCGCGCGGATGATGAACTTCTTCGTCTGGTCGGGCTTGCGGCGCGACACGTTGTACAGGTAAATCGTCAGCAGCACGTTCTTCACGCGCACGAGCCGGTGCGCGAGCCGGGGCGGCAGCACGCGGCGCAACGCGTTCGCGATCTTGTCGCGTGCGGGCAGCGACACGATGTAGGTCGGCGAGCGTTGCAGCATCGTCACGTGCTGCGCGTCGGCCGCCATCGACGGCACGAGCGTGACGGCCGTCGCACCGCTGCCGATCACGACGACCCGCCGGTTCGCGTACGACAGATCCTTCGGCCAGTGCTGCGGATGCACGAGCTTGCCTTCGAACGTGTCCATCCCGGCCCAGTCGGGCAGGTAGCCGGCGTCGTAGTCGTAGTAGCCGCTGCACATGAACAGGAAGCGGCAGGTGTAGACGAGCGTGTCGGTCGTGCCGCCCTGCGTGCGCTCGATGCGGACCGTCCAGCGCGCGCGGTTCGAATCCCAGTCGGCCGCGACGACTTTCTGGCCGTAACGGATCGTCTTGTCGATACCGTAGGTGCGCGCGGTGTCGCGGATGTAGTCGAGGATCGTCTGGCCGTCGGAGATCGCCTTGTCGCTGTGCCACGGGCGGAAGCTGTAGCCGAGCGTGAACATGTCGGAATCCGAACGGACGCCCGGATAGCGGAACAGGTCCCAGGTGCCGCCGATCGCGTCGCGCGCCTCGACGATGGCCACGCTTGCATACGGGCAGCGCTGCTTCAGGTGATACGCCGCGCCGATGCCGGACAGACCGGCACCGACGATCAGCACGTCGAGGTCGCGGCTGTCCCCGGGGGCGGGCGGCGCGTCGCGCCGGTCGGTCGTCGTCGAGGTCATGCGGGGTCCTTGGTGGGCGTGGTCGCGAGCGCGGCCGGGGCTTCCTTCGGGCGGAGGTTGCGGGCCCGGGCGCGGCGCACGTGGCGCAGCATCAGCCACTGGTAACCCGCGCCGAGCAGGCGCGCGATCCTGTCGAGCCGGCGTGCGTCGGCGCCGACGAGCACGCGGCGCGCATTGCACTCGACACCTGCGAGGATCTGCCGCGCGGCCTCGTCGGCCGTCGTCGCGTTGATCAGCCGGTTCGCCTGGCGGCGATGGGTCGCTTCGTCCTGGCCCGTGAGTGCGTGGATGCTGGTATCGACGCGGCCCGCGTCGACGATGTTCGTCGCGACGCCGCCCGGATGCACGCAGGTCGCGCTCACCGGCGCGCCGTCGAGTTCGAGCTCCATCCGCAGTGCCTCGGTAAAGCCGCGCACCGCGAACTTGGTCGCGTTGTAAGCGCTTTGAGTTGGCATCGCGACGAGCCCGAACAGGCTCGACGTATTGACGACGTGACCGTCGCCCGACGCGCGCAGGTGCGGCAGGAATGCCTGCGTGCCGTGCACGACGCCCCAGAAGTTGATGCCGACGATCCATTCGAGATCGGCGATGCCCGCGGTCTCGGCGCTGGCGGCCAGCGACACGCCCGCGTTGTTGAAGATCAGGTTGACCTTGCCATGCCCGGCGCGCACGAAATCGGCCCACGCGAACACCGCATCGCGGTCGGCGACGTCGAGCCGCCGCGTGCTCACGCGCACGCCATGCTGGGCGCAGGCGGCCGCCGTGCCGGCGAGCCCGGTTTCGTTGACGTCGGCGAGCGCGACCTCGCAGCCACGCCGCGCAAGCTCGACCGCGAGGCTGCGGCCCATGCCCGAACCGGCGCCCGTGATCGCGGCGACCTTGCCGGAAAACCCGTTCATCCGTTGCTCCTCCCGTTCCGCTTGCCCCGTGCCGGCGGCGCGTCTAATGTGGTGTTGGTCGTCACCACTTTAGTTTTCGGGTGTCCTGATGTCAAATAGCGGAATGGAGAAAGCACTCGAAACGGAAAAACGGGGCCGCTCGTATGGCGGCGTGGCGCCCGAGGTGCGGGCCGCCGAGCGGCGCGACGCGCTGATTCGCGCGGCGACGCGTGTGTTCGGCACGGTCGGGTTCCGCAAGGCGACGGTACGGTCGATCTGCCAGGAAGCGAAGCTGAACGATCGCTATTTTTATGCGGCGTTCGACAGCACCGAGGATTTGCTGCGCTGCACCTACCTGCATCACGCGCAGCAGTTGCACGAGGCAGTCGAGCGGGCAGTGGCCGAGCGCGGCGGCGATCTGCGCGAGAGCATCGATGCCGGGCTCGCCGCGTTCTTCGCGTTCCTGCGCGACCCGTGCGCGGCGCGCGTGCTGCTGCTCGAGGTGATGGGCGTGAGCGCGGACACCGACATGACCTACCAGCGCATGCTGATCGACTTCGGCAAGCTGATCATGGCGATCGGCGCGCCGCGCGAAGCGGCAACGCCCGCGGAGCGCACCGAGCAGCGGCTGATCGGGCTCGCGCTCGTCGGCGCGATGACGAACGTCGGCGCGGCGTGGCTGCTCACGGAATATCGCGATCCGGAAGCGCAGATGGTCGCGAGTTGCAGGAAGGTGCTGTTGGGGACGTTGCGGGAGATAAGCTGACCGGATGGTGTCGCGTTGTTCCCGGCATGTCCGCCGGCAAATTGCAGGTTCAAAGTCAAAATAAAGAAGCTGCTACACGGCGCACGGCACGTCGGATTGTCTCTTTTTTGATTTGATTCGGTTTGCGTGTGACGATGAGCGGGTTAAAACAATCCGGATCAAATTAAAAAGGCGGCGCAATGCAAAAAGGCAGTTCGCATTGCGCCGTTCATGGCGCGAAATCCTCAGCGCCCAGGCACCTCGATCAGGAACCCGTGTATCCCCCCGGGTTCGGCCTTCACCGTCCCGGCGATACTCGGTCGTCGTGCCGCCGCTGGTCTGGCCGGCGCTGCCGACCCGCCGGCACGTCGCCGACACGTTGTCGCCTGCCCGGCTGAACGCGCCCGTGTGCCGGCCCTGGCCGTAGCAGCAGTGCCCGGTGATCCGGTTGCCGTTGGCCGCGTCGACACGAATCGACGGTGTGGTTCCCGATGAAATTGCGGCAGCTTACATTTCAAACTCCTTGATTGATTTAATGAGTCGGAGAATTGAAGTGCTTCGGCAAACGCAGGTCAGCGAATTGCCATGAAAAAGTTTAGTGGATAAGCCGAAAATAAAATATCGAATTTTTTGGATTCAATAATCTCGTTTATTCACGGTTGCGGAGCGGATCGAAAGCGAACTGGAAGCGAGGGGAAATCGCCGCCTGCCGGCATTGCGCGGGCCGGATCCGGTCGGGCGCGCCGGGCGGCCGTATGCGGCACGCAAGCGCTTGCGTGCCGTGCCGATGAGCCGGCTCACGCGCGCCGATTGAAAACGGAGGTCTGGCGCTCGCGTTCGCCCGTGATCCAGTCGCCGAACAACTGGATCTTCTGCTGCTGCTCGGCGCCGCCCGGATACACGAAGTAATAGCCCATCCCGGTCGGCATCGACACGTCGAACGGCGTCACGAGCCGGTGCGCCGCCACGCTTTCGTCGACGAGCGTCCGGTCGCCGATCGCGATGCCGTAGCCGTCGATCGCCGCGTGGGTGGCGAGGTCGAGCGTCTCGAAGCTCAATCCGCGCGTCGAGTCGACGTGCGGCGCGCCCGCATGGTCGAGCCACCGTTTCCAGTCGCGGTGATCGCGGGTCGGATGCAGCAGCGTATGGTCGGCCAGATCGTCGACGCTTGCGAGCGGATGCCGGTTCAGCAGGTCCGGCGAGCATACCGGCGTGAGCCGCTCTTCGAACAGCGGGATCGCATGCATGTCGGGGCCGGCGCCGGGGGCGTAGATCACCGCGGCGTCGAACGGCTCCATGCGGAAATCGACGTGATGGCCCCAGGTCGTCGTGATCTGCACCTGGAGTTCCGGGTGCTCGGACTGAAACCGCATGATCCGCGGCAACATCCACTGCATCATGCAGGTCGGCACCTTCAGCGCGAGCTCGGTGCGCCGGCGCGACAGGCGCATCGATACCTCTTCGATGCGCGCAAAGCTCTCGCGCACCGTCGGTAACAGCAGCTCGCCTTCCGCCGTCAGCGTCAGTCCCTTTGGCGTGCGCTTGAAAAGCGGGAACTGGTAGAACGCCTCCAGCGCGAGGACCTGCCGGCTCACCGCACCCTGCGTCAGGCACAGCTGCTCGGCGGCGCGCGTGAAGCTGCCGTGGCGGGCGACGATGTCGAAGATCTGCAGCGCGTTGAGGGAAGGTAGTCGTTTCATCGGAAAGGCCGGCATGGAACGGACGATCGGAAGGGGCGGGTGCGGCGCGTCGCGGCAGCGTTCAGTGCAGGATCTTCGCGAGGAAGTCCTTCGCGCGTTCCGATTTCGGATGCGAGAAGAAATCGTCCTTGCGGTCGTCCTCGACGATCGCGCCCTTGTCCATGAAGATCACGCGATGCGCGACCTTCTTCGCGAAGCCCATCTCGTGCGTGACGACCATCATCGTCATCCCTTCCTGCGCGAGTTCGACCATCACGTCGAGCACTTCGTTGATCATCTCGGGGTCGAGCGCGGACGTCGGCTCGTCGAACAGCATCGCGATCGGATCCATCGACAGCGCGCGCGCGATCGCGACACGCTGCTGCTGGCCGCCCGACAACTGGCCCGGGAACTTGTGCGCGTGCGCCTTCAGGCCGACGCGGTCGAGCAGCTTCAGGCCCTTCTCGTT
>NZ_QOBB01000268.1:0-8879 GCF_024704855.1 Burkholderia sp. HAN2018
CGCGGCGGAGCCGGCGCGGGCCGGCCGCGAGCCGCGACGTCGCGAGCAGCGGGCGGAAGCCGTCGTGCACGAAACCGTGCAGGTCGACGCGGACGACGCGGCGATGGCCGAATCGGCCGGAGCCACCGAAATCGCGGCAGTCGTGCCGGCAGAAACGACCGAAGCGGTCGAAGCGGTGGAAGCAGCCGAGGCGCACGGCGACGCGAAGGATGGCCGTAAGCGTGCGCGCAAGAGCGCGGCGAAGAAGACCGGCGCGAAGAAGGGCGCCGCCGCGAAGAGCGCAGGCCGTGAGTCGGCCGGGCGGCCGGACGACGCCGGGCATGGCGTGGCGAAGCACGGCGGCGACAAGCACGCGCACGGCAAGCATGCGGGAGACCCGCATCGCGACCCGGAGCAGGGCGACATGTGGCCCGCCGCGGTGACGCACACCGAGCCGGCGGCAGGCGATGTCGGCGGCGAGGTGGTTGCCGCGCCGGCCGGGGCGGCTGTCGAGGCGCCCGCCGAAGCCAAGCCGAAGAAACCGGCCCGCAAGGCGGCACCGCGCGCGCGGCGTCCGCGCAAGACGGCGGCAGCGGCCGAGTAATGGTCGTGTAGGGGCTGAGGTAACGGCCGAGCCGGGTAGTGACCCGGTGACGTCCCCCGGCCGGGTGTCGTCCGAAGCAGGTCGGCACCCGGGCCGGTTTCTCGCAGCGCAACAACGGCCGGCGCAATGCCGGCCCTTCAGCCGACCTGACCGTTCAGCGCATAAGGCTGCGTCATCACTTCGAGGAAGTGGCCGTCCGGATCGTCGAAATACACGCCGCGGCCGCCGTTGTGGCGGTAGATGTCATCGGGTTGCCGCTTCGCGGGATCGGCCCAGTGCGGCAGCCCGCGCTCGCGGATGCGTGCCAGCACGCGGTCGAAACCGGCTTCGTCGAGCAGGAACGCATAATGCTGCGACCGGATGTCCCCTGCCTGTTCGTAGAAATCGAGCGACACGCCGTTGTCGAGCGGCACGACCAGCATCGCGCCGAACGGCGTCGGCGGCGGCAGTTCCAGAAGCTCGGTGAGGAAGCGGCTCGACGCGCGCTTGTCGCGACACCAGACGATCGTATGGTTGAGCTGGACGTTCATGGCGTGTCCCCGTGAAGGGTCCCGCGGTGGGCATGGACTCACGATAGCCGATCGCTGCCGATGCGCAAGCGCGGCAAGCGGCCGCCCGGCGGGCGGCCGCTTCCATCACTCCCCGGCGACGGCCGGCCCGCCGGAATTCCCGCGGCGGTTGCGCCGCTTCTCGGCCCAGACGCGGAAACGGTCCATGTACAGGTAGACGACCGGCGTCGTATAGAGCGTCAGCACCTGCGACACGATCAGGCCGCCGGCGATCGCGATCCCGAGCGGCGCGCGCAGCTCGGCGCCGTCGCCGCTGCCGAACGCGAGCGGCAGTGCGCCGAACAGCGCGGCCATCGTCGTCATCATGATCGGACGGAAGCGCAGCAGGCACGCCTCGTGGATCGCGTCGAGCGACGATTTGCCGTAGTGGCGCGTCTGGTCGATCGCGAAGTCGACCATCATGATCGCGTTCTTCTTCACGATACCGATCAGCAGGATCACGCCGATCAGCGCGATGATGCTGAACTCGGTCTTGAACAGCAGCAGCGCGAGCAGCGCACCGACACCGGCCGATGGCAGCGTCGACAGGATCGTGATCGGGTGGATGTAGCTCTCGTACAGGATCCCGAGCACGATATAGACGGCCAGCAGCGCCGCGAGGATCAGGATCGGCTGGTCGTTCAGCGACTGCTGGAACGCCTGCGCGGTGCCCTGGAAGCTGCCGACGATCGTCGGCGGCACGCCGACCTGCGCCATCGTCTGATAGATCACCTGCGTCGCCTGCGACAGCGACACGCCGGGCGGCAGGTTGAACGAGATCGTCGTCGCGACGAACAGCCCCTGGTGGTTGACCGACAGCGGTGTCGTGCTCGGCCCGAACGTCGCGATCGCCGACAGCGGGATCATCGTCGACTTCGACGTCGACACCGATGCGCCCGACGACGCGCTCGACTTGCCGCTCGCTGCGATCGCGTTGAGCGCCTGGTTGCGCGCGGAGTCCGACGCGATCGCCGCGGCGCTCTGCGCGGCCGTGCCGGCGCTCGACGTGCCGGCCGACGTCGCGACGTAGGTGCCGGCAGCCGCGTTGGTGGTCTGCGAGCCGTTCGCGCTGCCGCCCGAGATGCTGACCCACACCTGGTTCAGCATCTCGGGGCTCTGCCAGTATTTCGGCGCGACTTCCATCACCACGTGGTACTGGTTCAGCGGGTTGTAGATCGTCGAGACCTGGCGCTGGCCGAATGCGTCGTACAGCGTATTGTCGATCTGCGCGGGCTTGATGCCGAACCGCGCGGCCGTCGCGCGGTCGATCGTCACCATCGCCTCGAGGCCGCCTTGCTGCTGGTCCGAGTTCACGTCGGTCAGCTCGGGGCGCTTCTGCAGCGCCTCGGTCAGGATCGGCCCCCACTTGTACAGGTCGGCGCTCGAATCGCCGAGCAGCGTGAACTGGTACTGCGCGTTGCTCTGCCGGCCGCCGACGCGGATGTCCTGTGCCGCCTGCAGGAACGTGCGCGCACCCGCGACGTCCGCCAGCGGCGGGCGCAGTTGCTGGATCACCTGGTCGGCCGTCAGCTTGCGCTCGGTACGATCCTTCAGCGTGACGAACATGAAGCCCGAGTTGGTCTGCGTGCCGCCGGTGAAGCCCGCGACGCTCTTCACGTTCGGGTTGCCCTGCACGATCCGCATCATCTCGGAGAACTTCAGCTTCATCGCCTGGAACGACGTCGACTGGTCGGCCTGGATGCCGCCGATCATCAGCCCGGTGTCCTGCTGCGGGAAGAAGCCCTTCGGCACGACGATGTACAGGTAGACGTTCAGCCCGATCGTTGCGACGAGCGTCAGCAGGATCAGCAGCGGCCGGCGCAGCGCCCACGACAGCGAGCGTTCGTAACCGCGCTGCATGCGGCTGAAACAGCGTTCCAGGAATCGCGCGAAGCGGCCTTCGTTCTGCGGTTCGTGCGACTCGGGGAGCAGGCGCGCGCACATCATCGGTGTCACCGTGAGCGACACCGCGAGCGATACCGCGATCGCAAGCGACAGCGTCAGCGCGAACTCGCGGAACAGGCGCCCGACGATGCCGCCCATCAGCAGGATCGGCAGGAACACCGCGACGAGCGAAATGCTCATCGACAGCACCGTGAAGCCGACCTCGCGCGCGCCGTCGAACGCGGCCTGCATGCGCGACTTGCCGTTCTCGATATGCCGCGAGATGTTCTCGAGCACGACGATCGCATCGTCGACGACGAAGCCGGTCGCGACGATCAGCGCCATCAGCGACAGGTTGTCGATCGAGAAGCCGAGCAGGTACATCGCGCCGAACGTGCCGACGATCGAGATCGGCACCGCGACGCTCGGGATCAGCGTCGCGCGCCAGTTGCGCAGGAACAGGAACACGACCATCACGACGAGGCTGATCGCGATCAGCAGCGTGTGCTCGGTGTCCTTCAGCGACGCGCGAATGGTGGTCGAGCGGTCGAGCACGGGCGTGACCGTGATGTCGGCCGGCAGCGACGCGGTGAGCTGCGGCAGCGCCGCGCGCACGCGGTCGATCGTATCGATGATGTTCGCGCCGGGCGAGCGGTAGAGGATCACGAGCACCGCGCGCTTGCCGTTCGACAGGCCGAGGTTGCGGAGATCCTCGACCGAATCGACGACGTCGGACAGGTCGGACAGCCGCACGGCCGCGCCGTTGCGATACGCGACGACGAGGTCGCGGTATTGCGATGCCTCGGACGCCTGGTCGTTCGTATAGAGCTGGTAGCGCTGCGGGCCGAACTCGATCGCGCCCTTCGGCGCGTTGGCGTTCGCGGAGGCGAGCGCCGCGCGCACGTCCTCGAGGCCGATCCCGTAGTGGAACAGCGCCTGCGGCTCGAGCTCGACGCGCACGGCCGGGTTCGCGGAGCCGCTCACCGACACCTGGCCGATCCCGTCGATCTGCGACAGCGACTGCTGCAGCACCGTCGACGCGGCGTCGTACAGCTTCGCGGGCGACGAGGTCTCCGACGTCAGCGACACGACCATGATCGGCGAGTCGGCCGGGTTGACCTTGCGGTAGGTCGGGTTGCTCTTCAGCGCGGCGGGCAGGTCGGCGCGCGCCGCGTTGATCGCGGCCTGCACGTCGCGGGCGGCGCCGTCGATGTCGCGGTTCAGGCCAAACTGCAGGATGATCCGGGCATTGCCGACCGTGCTCGTCGACGTCATTTCGGAGACGTCGGCGATCGAGCCGAGGTGCCGCTCCAGCGGGCTCGTCACGCTGGTCGCGACGGTCTCGGGGCTCGCGCCGGGCAGCGACGCCTGCACCGAGATGGTGGGGAAGTCGACCTGCGGCAGCGGCGACACCGGCAGCTTGACGAACGCGAACAGGCCCGCGAGCGCGACGCCGATCGCGAGCAGTGTCGTCGCGACGGGGCGGGTGATGAAGGGGCGCGACAGGTTCATGTCGGCACTCGCTGGGCCGCCGCGTGTTCCGACGGATGCGTTTTCGGGAGATGGGGGGGCTGCGCCCCCCCACGCGAACGAAGTGAGCGTGAGGGTCGTTTCATTTACGCATCCGTGCGCGTGCCGGCTTGCGGGCCGTGGCGCTCGAACCAGCCGCGCACGCGGCGCGCGAGCGAGTCGAAGCCGAGGTAGATCACGGGCGTCGTGAACAGCGTCAGCACCTGCGACACGATCAGGCCGCCGGCGATCGCGACCCCGAGCGGCTGGCGCAGCTCGGAGCCCGCGCCGGCGCCGACGATCAGCGGCACCGCGCCGAGCAGCGCGGCGAGCGTCGTCATCAGGATCGGCCGGAAGCGCAGCAGGCACGCCTGGTAGATCGCCTCGCGCGGCGGCTTGCCTTCGACGCGCTCGGCCTCGAGCGCGAAGTCGATCATCATGATCGCGTTCTTTTTCACGATACCGATCAGCAGCACGATGCCGATGATCCCGATGATGTCGAGGTCGTGCCCGGTGATCATCAGCGCAAGCAACGCGCCGACGCCGGCCGACGGCAGCGTCGACAGGATCGTGATCGGGTGGATGTAGCTCTCGTACAGCACGCCGAGCACGATGTACATCGTGACGACCGCCGCGAGGATCAGGAACAGCTGGTTCGACAGCGATGCCTGGAACGCGAGCGCCGCGCCCTGGAAGCGCGTCTGGAACGACGCGGGCAGCCCGATGTCCTTCTCGGCGGCCTCGATCGCCTTGACCGCCTCGCCGAGCGACGCGCCCGCCGCGAGGTTGAACGAGACGGTGGTCGACGGGAACTGCGACAGGTGCGCGACCAGGAGCGGCGACGGCCGTTCGTGGAACGACGCGATCGACGACAGCGGCACCTGGCCGCCGCCCGCCGACGGCAGGTAGATGTCGTTCAGCGATTGCGCGTAGTGCTGCTCCTTCGGCTCGGACTCGAGAATCACGCGGTACTGGTTCGACTGCGTGAAGATCGTCGACACGATGCGCTGGCCGAACGCGTCGTACAGCGCGTTGTCGACGGTCGCCGGCGTGATGCCGAAGCGCGCGGCGCTCGCGCGGTCGATCTCGATGTAGACGGACTGGCCGTTGCTCTGCAGGTCGGTCGCGACGTCGGCGAGCGACGGCTCCTGCTGCAGACGCGCGACGAGCTTCGGCACCCAGGTCGCGAACTCTTCCGAGTTCGGGCTCGTCAGCATGAACTGGTACTGCGTCGGGCTGACGGTCGAGTCGATCGTCAGATCCTGCACCGACTGCATGAAGAGCGAGATCCCGGTGATGTTCGCCACGCGGTGCTGCAGGTCGCGGATGATCTGCGCGGCCGTTTCGGAACGTTCGTCGCGCGCCTTCAGGTTGATCAGCATCCGGCCGCTGTTCAGCGTGATGTTGCTGCCGTCGACGCCGATGAACGACGTGAGGCTCACGACGTTCGGATCCTTCAGGATCTCGGCCGCGAGCGCCTGCTGGCGCTCGGCCATCGCGCCGTACGAGATCGACTGCGGCGCCTGCGTGATCGCCTGGATCACGCCGGTGTCCTGCGCGGGGAAGAAGCCCTTCGGCACGTAGACGTACAGCAGGCCCGTCAGCGCGAGTGTCAGCAGCGCGACGACGAGCGTCGAGCGCTGGCGGTTCAGCACCCATTCGAGCGCGACCGCGTAGCGCGCGATCACCCAGTCGATCGCGTGGTGCACGCGCGCCTCGAAGCGATGGCTCTCGGGCGGCGGCGAATGGCGCAGCAGCTTCGCGCACATCATCGGCACGAGCGTGAGCGACACGATCGCCGAGATCACGATCGTCACCGCGAGCGTGATCGCGAATTCATGGAAGAGGCGCCCGACCACGTCGCCCATGAACAGCAGCGGGATCAGCACCGCGATCAGCGACACCGTCAGCGAGATGATCGTGAAGCCGATCTGCTTCGAGCCCTTCAGCGCGGCCTCGAGCCCGGATTCGCCTTCCTCGACGTAGCGCGCGATGTTCTCGATCATCACGATCGCGTCGTCGACGACGAAGCCGGTCGCGATGGTGAGCGCCATCAGCGACAGGTTGTTCAGCGAGAAGCCGGCCATGTACATCACCGCGAGCGTGCCGATCAGCGACAGCGGCACCGACAGGCTCGGGATGATCGTCGCGTAGATGTTCGCGAGGAACAGGTACATCACGAGCACGACGAGCCCGACCGCGACCAGCAGTTCGAACTGCACGTCGCGCACGGCGGCGCGGATCATCGTCGTACGGTCGGTGACGATCTGCACGTCGAGCGCGGCCGGCAGCGTTTCCTGCAGCTTCGGCAGCTGCGCCTTGATCGCGTCGACCGTCTGGATCACGTTCGCGCCCGGCTGGCGCTGCACGTTCAGGATGATCGCGGGCTCCGAATTCACCCACGCGCCGAGCTTGGTGTTCTCCGAGCCGGCGACGACCGTCGCGACGTCGGTGAGCATCACCGGTCGGCCGCCCTTGTACGCGACGACCGCGCTGTTGTATTGATCGGCGCTCGTGAGCTGGTCGTTCGCGTTGATCGTGTACGCGCGCGTCGGGCCGTCGAAGTTGCCCTTCGGCGTGTTCACGTTCAGGTTCGAGATCGTCGTGCGCAGGTCGTCGAGGTTCATCCCGTACTGCGCGAGCGCGGTCGGGTTCGCCTGGATCCGCACGGCCGGGCGGTTGCCGCCCGACAGGCTGACGAGGCCGACGCCCGCGATCTGCGAGATCTTCATCGCGAGGCGCGTGTCGGCGAGGTCCTGCACCTGCGTGAGCGGCAGCGTCTTCGACGTGACCGCGAGCGTGATCACCGGCGCGTCGGCCGGGTTGACCTTCGCATAGATCGGCGGGGCAGGGAGGTCGGACGGCAGCAGGTTGCCGGCCGCGTTGATCGCGGCCTGCACTTCCTGTTCGGCGATGTCGAGCGGCAGGTCGAGCGAGAACTGCAGCGTGATCACGGACGAGCCGGCCGAACTCTGCGACGACATCTGGTTCAGCGACGGCATCTGCCCGAACTGCCGTTCGAGCGGCGCGGTGACCGACGAGGTCATCACTTCCGGGCTCGCGCCCGGGTAGAAGGTCTGGACCTGGATCGTCGGATAGTCGACTTCCGGCAGCGCGGCGAGCGGCAGGAAGCGCAGCGCGACGAGACCGGCCAGCATGATCGCCGCCATCAGGAGGGCGGTGCCGACCGGCCGGAGAATGAAAAGGCGGGATGGATTCATCGAGCGGCCCGCGCGTTACTGGGCCGCGGGGGCCGCTGCCTGCGACGCGCCGTGCCGGTGTCCGCCGCGATGGCCGTCGGCGCCCGATGCACCCGACGCCGCACCGGCGCCGCGCGCGCCCGACGCGCCTTTCGGCTTGTCGGCCGGGATCGAGATCTTCGCGCCTTCGCGCAGGCGGTCGGAGCCGTCGGTCACCACGCGCTCGCCGAGCGACACGCCGCTGACGATGCTCGTGCGTTCGCCGTCGACCGGGCCGACCGTGACCTTGCGCACCGTCACCGTGTTGTCGGGTTTCACGACGTAGACGAACTGGCCGATCGAGCCGGTCAGCACGGCGGAGGTCGGCACGATCGTCGCGTTGCGCATCACGTCGACGAGCAGCCGCGTGTTCACGAACTGATTCGGGAACAGCATGCCTTCCTTGTTATCGAAGTTCGCGCGCAGCTTGACCGTGCCCGTGCTCGTGTCGATCTGGTTGTCGAGCGTCGCGAGCGAGCCCGTCTCGAGCGGCACCGTGTTGTTGCGGTTGTACGCGGTGACCGACAGCTTCTGGCCCGCGTTCACCTGCTTGAGGATCTGCGGCAGGTTGTCTTCCGACGTCGTGAAGATCACGCTCATCGGCTGCAACTGCGTGATCACGACGATGCCGTTGGCATCGCCCGGCGTCACGTAGTTGCCGGGGTCGACCTGGCGCAGGCCGACGCGGCCGGACACCGGCGCGGTGATGCGCGCATACGTGAGGTTCAGCTTCGCGGAATCGATCGCGGCCTGGTCGGTTTTCACCGCGCCTTCGTATTGCTTGACGAGTGAAGCCTGCGTATCGACCGTCTGCGACGCGATCGAATCCTGCGACAGCAGCGTCTGGTAGCGCTTCAGGTCGAGGCGTGCCGTCGCGAGCAGCGCCGAGTCGCGCGCGTGCGTGCCTTCGGCGTTCTCGAGCGACACCTGATACGGGCGCGGGTCGATCTGCGCGAGCACGTCGCCTTTCCTGACGATCTGGCCTTCCTGGAACGAGACCGACTGCAGGTAGCCCGACAGCTGCGTCTTGACCGTCACGTTCGCGAGCGGCGTGACGGTGCCGAGCGCGGACAGCACGATCGGCATTTCGCCCTGCGTCGCGGTCGCGACCTGCAC
>NZ_QOBB01000269.1:0-8810 GCF_024704855.1 Burkholderia sp. HAN2018
CGCCAGGCGCAGCTCGGCGATCCGTACGTGCCGCCGGCCGCGCGCAAGCCGACCGCCGGCACGCAGACGACGGGCGCCGCGCTGCATGCGCAGGTGGTGCGCAAGCTCGCGCGGCAGTTCAGCGCGGCCGACTCGCAGAACACGGGTTCGATCACCGAATCGCAGGCGCGCGCGGCCGGCCTCGGTTATGTCGCGAACCACTTCCGGCAGATCGACTCGAGCGGCAACGGCCGCGTGTCGTTCGCGGACGTACAGCGCTACATGCAGGCACGCAGCACGAGCCAGCAGTAAGCGCGGCGCGCGGTGAACCAACGGGGGCGGAACCTGCGACACGGCGGGTTCCGCCCCCGTGCACATGGCGCGGCCGTTACGGCGTGCCTGCCGCGGATTTCCGACGAATTCTCATTATCTGGGCAACGCATTCAAATATTGGAGGCGAGTGCGTGCGCTCCTACAATCCGAAGCACATCGACAGCTTCGGACCCACGCATCGCGCGGCGCCCGACGCACACGGAGACACCTTCCATGAAGTTCGCCGGGCGCTTTATTCGGTGCATCGACCGCCGCCTCGCCGCGATGCCGGACGCAGTTCCGGCGTCGCGCGAACGGCTTCACCGGTTCCGTTGAAGAAGCCCGCCCCATGACCAAGATGCCCGACTCCCTTGCCCTCGACGCCCGGCGCGCGACGCCGGACGATGCGTCGCTGACCGACAGCATCGGCGCGACCAGCACGCCGCTCGATCTCGCTGCCCAGCAGGCCGGTACGCAGACGCTGCTGCGCGGTCTGGCGATCCTCGAGGCGATCGCGAACGGCGCGCGCGACATGCGCGCGATCGGCGCCGCACTCGGCACGACGCGCAGCACGACGCATCGCCTCGTCAGCAGCCTCGTGCAGGCGCGCTACCTGCGGCAGGTGCAGGGCGGCTACCTGCTCGGCCCGAAGCTGATCGAACTCGGCACGATCGCGCTCGAGCAGATGCCGCTCACCGCGGTCGCGCGCCCGCACCTCGAAGCGCTCGCGGAAGCGACGCTCGACACGATCCATCTCGGCGTGCGCGATGGCGACGACGTGCTGTACATCGACAAGATTCCCGGTACGCGCGGCCTCGAGATGCGCTCGCGCGTCGGCCACCGGATGCCGCTCGCGTCGACCGGCATCGGCAAGGCGATGATGCTCGACCTCGATCCCGACCTGTGGCGCTCGCTGTTCGAGGCCGCACGGCGCGCGCTGGCCGGCGTCAATTTCAAGCCCGACAACCGGCCCGAGACGAGCGCGTTCCTGCAGCGCATGGCCCATTACGCAGCGGGCGGCTATACGTTCGACCTCGAGGAGAACGAGGCGTCGATCCGCTGCGTGGCGGCGCCGATCCGTGACGCATCGGGCGCGGTCGTCGCGGCGGTGTCGGTGGCGAGCACGATTCCGTACATGCCGCACGACCGGATGGACGAACTGATTCCGCTCGTGCAGCGCGAAGCGCGAGCCATTTCCGCGGAACTGGGCTGGAGCCCGCCGCAGGGTACCCGCAGGATCAAACGATGACGACTTCGACCCGGCCCGTTCCGGATGCCACCTCCGCCACCCCGTCGCTGATCGCGCTCGACTGGGGCACGACCTCGCTGCGCGCGTATCTGTACGACGCGCACGGCGCGCTCATCGACATGCGCAGCCGTCCGGCGGGCGTCATGCATGTACCGGGCGGCGGCGCGCGCGCGTTCGACGCGGTGTTCGAGGAAGCCTGCGGCGACTGGCTCGACCGCTCGCCGGGCCTGCCGGTGCTCGCCGCCGGGATGGTCGGCAGCGCGCAGGGCTGGCGCGAGGCGCCGTATGTCGCGGTGCCGGCCGGAGCCGACGCGCTCGTCGCGGGCCTCATCACGGTGACGACCTCGCGCGGGGCGACGATCTCGATCGTGCCGGGCGTGATCGCCACGGGCGAATTGCCCGACGTGATGCGCGGCGAAGAGACTCAGATAGTCGGCGCACTCGCGAGCGATCCCACGCTTGGCGCCGATCGTTCAGGGGTACTGATCGGCCTGCCGGGCACGCATGCGAAATGGGCGTGGGTGACGGACGGGCTGATCGAGCGGTTCCAGACCTTCATGACCGGCGAGCTGTTCGCGGTGCTGCGCGACCACACGATCCTCGGCCGCACGATGCGCGCCGGTGCGTCGCCCGATCGCGCGGCGTTCGTGCGCGGCGTATCGGTCGCGCGCGGCGCGCGGCACACGGGTCTGCTCGCGACGATTTTCAGCACGCGCACGCTCGGCCTGACCGACCGCCTCGCGCCCGATGCGCAGGGCGACTACCTGTCCGGCCTGCTGATCGGCCATGAGCTCAACGCGCTCGACGCGATGCTCGCGGAGCGCGGCATCGCGCTCGCGGACCAGCCGCTGCTGCTGATCGGCGACGACGGCCTGTGCGCGCGCTACGCCGATGCGCTCCAGGAATTCGGCCACCCGCACGCGCGAGTCGTCGCGCATGCGACCGAGCGCGGCCTGTGGCGGATCGCGTCGCGCGCCGGGCTCGTGCGCGCGGACGGCGAGCCCGTCTGCGCCGACCAATGAACCGATTGCAGAGGAACCCCTGATGCCGTCCGACCTTACGTTACCCGCGCCGTACACGCCTCACGCCGCGCTGATGCGCGCGTTCGACGCGTGTCCGCTGATCGCGATCCTGCGCGGGATCACGCCCGCCGAAGCGGCCGACCACGGCCGTGCGCTGTACGAAGCCGGCTTCCGGATCGTCGAGGTGCCGCTCAATTCGCCGGAGCCGTTCGGCAGCATCGCGGCGCTGCGGCGCGCGCTGCCCGACGACGCGATCGTCGGCGCGGGCACGGTGCTGCGCGCGGAGTATGTCGATCGCGTGCAGGACGCGGGAGGCTCGCTGATCGTGATGCCGCACAGCGACGCGGCCGTGATCCGCCGCGCACGCGAGCGCGGCCTCGCGAGCGCGCCGGGTGTCGCGACGCCGACGGAAGCGTTCGCGGCGCTCGCGAACGGCGCGGACGTGCTGAAGATGTTCCCGGCCGAGCAACTGGGCGTGGTCGTCGTGAAGGCGTGGCGCGCGGTGATCGACCGCGCGGTGCCGCTGATCCCGGTCGGCGGGATTGCACCCGACAACATGCAGCCGTTCCTCGCGGCCGGCGCGACCGGCTTCGGGCTCGGTTCGGCGCTGTACCGGCCCGGCCAGCCGGCCGACGAGACTGCCGCGAACGCGCGTGCGTTCCAGGCCGGCCTGCGCGCGGCGCGCGGCGGAGCCGCATGATGGGCCGCCTCGCGGACAAGGTCGCGATGGTGACGGGCGCGGGCCGAGGCATCGGCGCCGCGATCGCCCGCGCGTTCGTTCGCGAGGGCGCGGCCGTCGCGCTCGTCGATCTCGACCTCCCGCAGGCACAGCGCACGGCCGCCGGGATTGCACACGACATCGCCGGCGCGCGCGTCCTGGCGCTGCAGGCGGATGTCGCACGCCAGGATGCGGTGCGCGATGCCGTGGCGCGGACCGAGGCGGCGTTCGGCCCGCTCGACGTGCTCGTGAACAACGCGGGCATCAACGTGTTCGCCGATCCGCTGACGATGACCGACGACGACTGGCGCCGCTGCTTCGCGGTCGACCTCGACGGCGTGTGGCACGGCTGCCGCGCGGCGCTGGAAGGGATGGTCGAACGCGGTCGCGGCAGCATCGTGAACATCGCGTCGACGCATGCATTCAGGATCATCCCGGGCTGCTTTCCGTACCCGGTCGCGAAGCACGGCGTACTCGGTCTCACGCGTGCGCTCGGCATCGAATACGCGGCGCGCAACGTCCGCGTGAACGCGATCGCGCCGGGCTACATCGAGACGCAACTCACGCGCGACTGGTGGGACGCGCAGCCCGATCCGGCCGCCGCGCGCGCCGACACGCTCGCGCTGCAGCCGATGAAGCGGATCGGCCGGCCCGAGGAGGTCGCGATGACGGCCGTGTTCCTGGCGTCCGACGAGGCGCCGTTCATCAATGCCGCATGCATCACCGTCGACGGCGGGCGTGCGGCGCTGTACCACGACTGACACGATTGACGTAGCGATTCGAAAGACCGCACGTGCGACGGCCGCGCGCACGCTGCGTCGAAACCAACAAGCGGCTGCATCCTGTTCGATGAAGACAAGGAGACACTGGAGATGAAACGCAGAACGTTCGTAACGCTGGCCGCCGCGGCCGCGGTGGTGATCGGGAGCCCGGTTGCGCATGCGGCCGATCCGGTCAAGATCGGCTTCCTGGTGAAGCAGCCGGAAGAGCCGTGGTTCCAGGACGAGTGGAAGTTCGCCGAGATGGCGGCGAAGGCGAAAGGCTTCACGCTCGTGAAGATCGGTGCGCCGTCCGGCGAGAAGGTGATGAGCGCGATCGACAACCTGTCCGCGCAGAAGGCGCAGGGCTTCATCATCTGCACGCCCGACGTGAAGCTCGGGCCGGGCATCGTCGCGAAGGCGAAGTCGCACAACCTGAAGATGATGACGGTCGACGACCGCCTCGTCGACGGCGCGGGCAAGCCGATCGAGTCGGTGCCGCACATGGGGATCTCCGCGTACAACATCGGCAAGCAGGTCGGCGACGGCATCGCGGCCGAGATCAAGAAGCGCGGCTGGGACATGAAGGATGTCGGCGCGATCGACATCACCTACGAGCAGCTGCCGACCGCGCACGACCGCACGAGCGGCGCGACCGACGCACTGGTGGCCGCCGGCTTCCCGAAGGCGAACGTGATCGCCGCGCCGCAGGCGAAGACCGACACGGAGAACGCGTTCAACGCGGCGAACATCGCGCTCACGAAGAACCCGCAGTTCAAGCACTGGGTGGCGTACGGCCTGAACGACGAGGCCGTGCTCGGCGCGGTGCGCGCGGCCGAAGGGCGCGGCTTCAAGGCCGACAACATGATCGGCATCGGCATCGGCGGCTCCGATTCGGCGCTGAACGAGTTCAAGAAGCCGCAGCCGACGGGCTTCTACGGCACCGTGATCATCAGCCCGAAGCGCCACGGCGAGGAAACCTCCGACCTGATGTACGCGTGGATCACGCAGGGCAAGGCACCGCCGGCGCTGACGCTGACGACGGGCATGCTCGCGACGCGCGACAACGTGTCGAAGGTGCGCGACGAGATGGGGCTCGCGTCGAAGTAAGCGGCCCGCCGGCTGCCGCGGCGATGCGGCGGCCGGCGGTCGATCGATTCCGGAAGTGGAGAGGCGACGTGTCAGCGGCACTGCGTTTTGACAATATCGGCAAGGTATTTCCCGGCGTGCGCGCACTCGACGGCATCTCGTTCGACGTGCATGCGGGCGAGGTGCATGGCCTGATGGGCGAGAACGGCGCGGGCAAGTCGACGCTGCTGAAGATTCTCGGCGGCGAATACCAGCCCGATGCGGGCAGCGTGCTGGTCGACGGCCGGCCCGTGCAGTTCGCGAATGCGGCCGCGTCGATCGCGGCCGGCATCGCGGTGATTCACCAGGAGTTGCAGTACGTGCCCGACCTGACGGTCGCGGAAAACCTGCTGCTCGGCCGCCTGCCGAATGCGTTCGGCTGGGTGAGGAAGCGCGAGGCGAAGCGCTACGTGCGCGAGCGGCTCGCGGCGATGGGTGTCGACCTCGATCCCGACGCGAAGCTCGGGCGGCTGTCGATCGCGCAGCGGCAGATGGTCGAGATCTGCAAGGCGCTGATGCGCAATGCGCGCGTGATCGCGCTCGACGAACCGACCAGTTCGCTGTCGCATCGCGAGACCGAGGTGCTGTTCAAGCTCGTCGACGACCTGCGCGCGCAGGGCCGCGCGCTGATCTACATCTCGCACCGGATGGACGAGATCTACCGGCTCTGCAATGCGTGCACGATCTTCCGCGACGGGCGCAAGATCGCGTCGCACGAATCGCTCGCCGACGTGCCGCGCGAACGGCTCGTCGCCGAAATGGTCGGGCGCGAGATTTCGGATATCTACCATTACGCGCCGCGCACGCTCGGCGACGTGCGGTTCTCCGCCGAAGGCGTCGACGGCCATGCCCTGCGCGAACCCGCGAGCTTCTCGGTGCGCGCGGGCGAGATCGTCGGCTTCTTCGGGCTGGTCGGCGCGGGCCGCAGCGAGCTGATGCGGCTCGTGTATGGCGCGGATCACCGGCGCGCGGGCGTGCTGACGCTCGACGGCGCGCGCATCGACGTGAAGCGCACCGGCGACGCGATCCGCCACGGCATCGTGCTGTGCCCCGAGGACCGCAAGGAAGAAGGGATCATCGCGATCGCGTCGGTCGCGGAGAACATCAACATCAGCTGCCGCCGCCATTCGCTGCGCGCGGGGCTGTTCATCAACCGCAAGGCCGAAAGCGAAACCGCCGACCGTTTCATCCAGCGGCTCAAGATCAAGACGCCGAACCGGCGCCAGAAGATCCGCTTCCTGTCGGGCGGCAACCAGCAGAAGGCGATCCTGTCGCGCTGGCTCGCGGAGCCCGACCTGAAGGTCGTGATCCTCGACGAGCCGACGCGCGGGATCGACGTCGGCGCGAAGCACGAGATCTACGATGTGATCTACCGGCTCGCGGAGCGCGGCTGCGCGATCGTGATGGTGTCGTCGGAGCTGCCGGAAGTGCTCGGCGTGTCCGACCGCATCGTCGTGATGCGCGAAGGCCGGATCGCGGGCGAGCTGCCGCGCGAACGGGCGAACGAGCACGCGGTGCTGAGCCTGGCGCTGCCGCAGACGAGCGCCGTCGAGGCGGCCTGACGCGGGACACGACAATCGAATCGGACGCGCGGCACGGGCCGCGCGATGCAGGAGCAGGAGACACAATCATGCAAGTCAACGAAAACCTCGGCAGCGCCGCCGTGAAGCCCACGGCCGACGCGCTGGTGCCGCAGCAGAGCGACCGCCAGAAGTGGTGGCAGCACCTGACCGAATACAGCCTGATCGCGATCTTCGCGGTGATGTTCATCACGATGTCGCTGACGGTCGATCACTTCTTCTCGATCGACAACATGCTCGGCCTCGCGCTGTCGATCTCGCAGATCGGCATGGTCGCGTGCACGATGATGTTCTGTCTCGCGTCGCGCGACTTCGACCTGTCGATCGGCTCGACCGTCGCGTTCTCGGGCGTGCTGTGCGCGATGGTGCTGAACGCGACCGACAACACGTTCGTCGCGATCGTCGCCGCGGTCGCGGCCGGCGCCGCGATCGGCTTCGTGAACGGCGCGGTGATCGCGTACCTGCGCATCAACGCGCTGATCACGACGCTCGCGACGATGGAGATCGTGCGCGGGCTCGGCTTCATCGTGTCGAAGGGGCAGGCGGTCGGCGTGTCGTCGGATACGTTCATCGCGCTCGGCGGGCTCACGCTCTTCGGCGTGTCGCTGCCGATCTGGGTCACGCTGCTGTGCTTCATCGCGTTCGGCGTGCTGTTGAACCAGACGGTGTATGGCCGCAACACGCTCGCGATCGGCGGCAATCCCGAGGCATCGCGTCTCGCGGGGATCAACGTCGAACGCACGCGCGTGTACATCTTCCTGATCCAGGGCGCGGTGACGGCGCTCGCGGGCGTGATCCTCGCGTCGCGCATCACGTCGGGCCAGCCGAACGCCGCGCAGGGCTTCGAGCTGAACGTGATCTCCGCGTGCGTGCTCGGCGGCGTGTCGCTGATGGGCGGCCGCGCGACGATCTCCGGCGTCGTGATCGGCGTGCTGATCATGGGCACGGTCGAGAACGTGATGAACCTGCTGAACATCGACGCGTTCTACCAGTACCTCGTGCGCGGCGCGATCCTGCTCGCGGCCGTGCTGCTCGACCAGCTGAAGAACCGCGGCGTTCGCGACTGACCCCGGCCTGCCCTGACGGAGACGAACCGCATGACCATCGACACTTCCGCGCACGACGCGCACACCACGAGCCACGCGCGCTATGCACGGTATCCGAGCCTCGAGGATCGCGCGGTGCTGATCACGGGCGGCGCGACCGGCATCGGCGCGGCGTTCGTCGAACACTTCGCGTTGCAGGGCGCACGCGTCGCGTTCGTCGACCTCGACGCGGCCGCCGGCGCCGCGCTGGCGGACAGCCTCGCGCACGTACGCCATGCGCCGCTGTTCATCCAGTGCGACCTGACCGACATCGGCGCGCTGCGCCATGCGATCGACGCGATCCGCGCGCGCATCGGCGCGATCGCGGTGCTCGTGAACAACGCGGCGAACGACGCGCGCCACGCGATCGGCGACGTGACGCCCGAATCGTTCGACGCGGGCATCGCGGTGAACCTGCGTCACCAGTTCTTCGCCGCGCAGGCGGTGATCGACGACATGAAGCAGCAGGGCGGCGGCGCGATCATCAATCTCGGCTCGATCAGCTGGATGCTGAAGAACGGCGGCTATCCCGTCTACGTGATGGCGAAGGCGGCCGTGCAGGGGCTGACGCGCGGCCTCGCGCGCGACCTCGGCCCGTTCGGCATCCGCGTGAATTCGCTGGTGCCGGGCTGGGTGATGACCGACAAGCAGCGCCGGCTGTGGCTCGACGACGCGGGCCGCGCGGCGATCAAGGCCGGCCAGTGCATCGACGCCGAACTGCTGCCCGCCGATCTCGCGCGGATGGCGCTGTTCCTCGCGGCCGACGACAGCCGGATGATCACCGCGCAGGACGTGATCGTCGACGGCGGCTGGGCCTGACCGTTCGCACGACCCGTATCGTTTCTTCGACGAAGGAAAGGAGTTCATCATGACCGCCACGTCCTCGCGCGCATCGTCGTCCACCAGCCAGTCGCGCCGCGCGCGCCTGGCCGCCGCCGCGCAGCCGGTCAGCCCCGGCCCGCAGACGGCCGCCTTCGCG
>NZ_QOBB01000270.1:0-8733 GCF_024704855.1 Burkholderia sp. HAN2018
AGGCGAGCGAGCCCGGCTGCGCGGCCGCCGAGGGCGGCTGCCCGAGCGACGTCGCCGCAGGCGGCGGCGCCACGCGCAGCACCTGCCCGGGATACACGGCATCGGTCGGCGCCATGTGGTTCCAGCTGGCCACGTCCTGCACGCGCTGCCCGTACGCGTTCGCGACACCCGCGAGCGTATCGCCCGGATTCACGCGGTAATAGCCGGCGATCACGCCCGGCGTCGCGGCCGACGCGGGTGCCGACTGGCGCGCCGGCTGCCAGCTGTCGGTCCACGGCGTCATCGTGCAACCCGTCAGCGCGATGGCCGCGGCAACGAGTGCCGCCTGCGGCAGCCAGCGCGTCGGCGCATCGTGGATGGGAATAGTTTCTCTCAAGGGTCCTCCCGGATTTGCGTCGTTGCGCCGCCCACCGCCCCCCGGCGCGCGACGCACGATGTCCGGCCGGACGGCCGGACCAATCAGTATCCGACCGCTCTCGCGGCCGTCAGTTTCCACAGCGGAACATCGGCGCGATGGGCTCACCGGCCCCTTTTTCGCGCCGTTCCGATCGGCAAAGATACCATTTGTGGCGGTCAAGGCCGCGACCGATGCCTGATCCGGCAACAATCTTGCGGTGCCGCAGCAGCGTGCCGGCCGCCTGCGAGCCCCGCCGGGCGGGCCTGCCGCGGATCTTCCGCACGCCTCGCCACCCGCGCCTGCCGTATCGATCCCGTCACATTCTTCCCTTCGATCGCCACCTATACTCGGTGATGCACTGCGCGACCCAACGACAACGAGGAGCATGACAATGAACAACGCGACGTTTCTTTCCGTGCAGCTCAACGCCGACGATTTCTCCGGTTCCAGCGGCCTGGTCGAATTGCTCAACCGGCACCTGCTGTTCGCGACCGACGTCGCCGAGGCGGCCGATGCGCTCGTCCAGCTGGCGAGCGTCGCGCACATGACCGGCGCCACGCGCCACAGCGTCGAGCTGCCGGTCCTCGCGATCGAGCGGCTGCGCGACGCGCTCGACACGCTGAGCGGCTACGACGAAACGTGGCTGCAGGTGCTGGAACCGGCCGAAGCGCTGTTCCGGGATATCGGGCGCGGCAGGCGCCCGCTGCACTGAACCGACGGTCGGCGCGATACGCGCGCCACCAATGAAAACAGCCCGTCGTTCCGCTATCCGGAACGACGGGCTGTTCGTACTTCAGGGGACGGATCAGGCCGCCAACGCGGCTGCACCGACCGAACCACCATTAACGACCCTTGTAGATCGGCGCGTCGTCAGCGATGCGCTTGACTTGCCAGCCGGTCTTGGCCTTGGCCGGTGCGCCGGATTCTTGCGCGGCAGCCGGTTGTGCGCCATAGCCGGTCGTGTCGGCAGCGGCAACGTTCTGTTGCGGGTTCAGGCGGGCTTCAGCGGCCTGAATGCTTTCCGGGTAGTTCGTACGGTCGCTGCCCAGCTTGTAGCCGGCCTGCTGGACGGCGACCAGATCGGCCTTCACCTGTGCACGGGTGACGGGCGCATTCTGTTGGGCGAACGAGACGGCGGGAACGGCGAGAACGGCAGCTGCGGCGAACGTTGCGATCAGCGATTTCATGATTACCTCCGGGATTTTTTTGCTCCGCCGCACACACCATGTCTGCAGCGATGGAACAGAGTTTAGTCCCGGGAACACCTAGGGAAAACCATGAAAGAACGAAAACACTGTTTCCCGGGAGCCAACAATGTCGGCATCCGGGATAGAAAAACCCTATTCAAAGAATAGATTTTCGCAACAATGCCGCCCCCTGCCAGCCGGTCAGGACCAGTTCGCGTGGAAGCTGCCCGGCTTGTCGGTACGCTCGAACGTGTGCGCGCCGAAGAAGTCTCGCTGCGCCTGCACGAGGTTCGCCGGCAGCCGCTCGGAACGATAGCTGTCGAAGTACGCGACGGCCGACGCGAACGCCGGTACCGGCACGCCTGCCTTCACCGCGGCCACCACGACGTCGCGCAGCGATGCCTGGTAATTCGCGGCGATGTCCTTGAAGTACGGATCGAGCAGCAGGTTCGCGAGCGCCGGATCCTTTGCGTACGCGTCCGTGATCTTCTGCAGGAAGCGCGCGCGGATGATGCAGCCGGCGCGGAAGATCTTCGCGATCGTCCCGAGATCGAGGTTCCAGCCGTACTCTTCGGAGGCCGTGCGCAGTTGCGCGAAGCCCTGCGCGTACGAGATCACCTTGCTCAGGTACAGCGCGCGGCGCACCGCTTCGACGAACGCGGCGCGATCGCCGTCGAACGGCGCGGCGGCCGGGCCCGACAGGATCTTGCTGGCCGCGACACGCTCGGTCTTCAGCGACGACAGCACGCGCGCGAACACCGACTCGGTGATGAGCGGCAGCGGCACGCCGAGATCCAGCGCGTTCTGGCTCGTCCACTTGCCGGTGCCCTTCTGCGCGGCGCGATCGAGGATCACGTCGACGAGGTGCTTGCCGGTCTCTTCGTCCTTCTTGCCGAAGATCTTCGACGTGATCTCGATCAGGTAGCTGTCGAGTTCGCCCTGGTTCCATTCGGTGTACACCGCGCCGAGTTCGTCGTTGGTCAGGCCCGCGACGTCCTTCAGCACCGAGTAGCTTTCGGCGATCAGCTGCATGTCGCCGTATTCGATGCCGTTGTGAACCATCTTCACGTAGTGGCCCGCACCGTCCGGGCCCATGTAGGCGACGCACGGCTCGCCGTCCGACGGCGCCTTCGCGGCGATCTGCTTGAGGATCGGCTCGACGAGGTCGTACGCGTCACGCTGACCGCCAGGCATGATCGACGGGCCGCGCAGCGCGCCCTCTTCGCCACCCGACACGCCGGTGCCGATGAAGTGCAGGCCCGATTGCGCGAGCTCCTGGTTGCGGCGGATCGTGTCGGTGAAATGCGTGTTGCCGCCGTCGATCAGCACATCGCCCTTCTCGAGCAGCGGCTTGAGCGATGCGATCGTCGCATCGGTCGCTTCGCCGGCCTTCACCATCATCAGGATCCGGCGCGGCGTTTCGAGCGACGCGACGAATTCCTCGAGCGTATAGGTCGGCACCAGGTTGCGGCCGGGGAATTCGGCGATCAGTTCGTCGGTTTTCTCGCGGCTGCGGTTGTACACAGACACCGCGTAACCGCGGCTCTCGATATTGAGTGCGAGATTGCGGCCCATCACCGCGAGCCCGATCACACCGATTGCTTGTTTGCCCATTAGTCAATTCTCCGGAAAAAACGGGGCGCGACCCGAACCGGGTCGCGCGCACAGGCGAAAGGATAGTGGAAACCCGGCGGCGATGCGCGCTTGCGTGTCACTGCTCCGCGTGCGGCAGCCGCCGGAACACGACGCTCAGGTTGTTCGCCGGCATCTCGACCACCTCGATGCAGTCGAGCCCGCGATCGAGGCCGAGCGCGACGACGGTTTCGAGATCGCGCACGCCCCACGACGGGTCGCGGCTGCGCAATTGCAGGTCGAATGCCTCGTTCGACGGCGCCGTGTGCCGGCCCTCGCGGCGATACGGCCCGTACAGGAACAGCACGCCGCCCGGCCGCAGCAGGCGCGACGCGCCCGCGAACAGCGCGTCGGTGCAGGCCCAGGGCGAGATATGGATCATGTTGATGCAGACGATCGCGTCGAGCGCGTCGACCGGCCACGACGCGTCGCGCACGTCGAACGCCAGCGGCCCGGCAACGTTCGCGAGGCCCGCATAGGCAACCCACGCGGCGATCGAGCGGCGCGCCTGCGCATCGGGATCGCTCGGTTGCCAGTGCAGGCCCGGCAGCGCCTGTGCGAAGTGGACGACGTGCTGGCCCGTGCCGCTCGCGATTTCGAGCACGCTGCCGCTCGCCGGCAACACGCGGCGCAAGACGTCGAGGATCGGCCCGCGATTGCGTTCGGCTGCCGGCGCCGACAGCCGCGCGGACGGATCGGGCGAAGCGGTCGGATCGGTCACGATGCGTGCTCCGGTGCGTGGCCCGCGAGACCCAGCCGCGCGGTGAGCGCGTCGAGCGCGGGTGCGCAACGCGCCTCGACCTTCAGCGTCAGGATCGGATCGGCGCGCGTATGGCCGAGATTGAGCGCGGCGACCGGCTTGTGCTGCGCCTGCGCCCACACGCAGAAGCGGTAGCCGGAATACACCATCAGCGACGAGCCGACGACGAGCAGCGCATCGGCCGCATCGAGCGCCTGCGACGCGAGCGCCACGCGCTCGCGCGGCACGTTTTCGCCGAAGAACACGACTGCCGGCTTCAGCAGCCCGCCGCACGCGGGGCACGCCGGGATGCGGAACGTGTCGAGCGCCGCCCATTCGAGATGCGCGTCGCCGTCCGCGGCAGGCTCGGCCTGCGCGCCCAGCAGCTCGGGATTGTCGGCCTCGAGCATGACCTGGATCGTCGCGCGCGCATGATGCGCGCCGCAATCGAGACACGTGACGCCGTCGATGCCGCCGTGCAGCTCGATCACGTCACCGCTGCCCGCGCGCTGGTGCAAACCGTCGACGTTCTGCGTGACGAGGCGCTCGATCCGCCCGGCGCTGCCGAGCCGCGCGAGCGCGACGTGCGACCCGTTCGGCTGCGCGCGGCCGACGACGGGCCAGCCGATCATGCTGCGCGCCCAGTAACGCCGCCGCGCGGCATCGGAGCCGAGGAATTCATGGAGCTGAATCGGCGGCGAGCGCATCCACTGGCCGTTGCGGTCGCGATAGCCGGGAATGCCGGAGTCGGTGCTGATGCCCGCGCCGGTCAGTACCAGCAGGCGCGGATGACGTTCGACGAACGTCTGCAGCGCATCGAGTGCGGCCGGATCGATGCCGGCGGTTGAGGGGTCGTGCAGGGCTGTGTCGTTCATGTTGGCAACGCGTGATCGGGTGCGCCGGCAAGCCGTGCGCCCGCACGGGCAGCCAGGCACGCCAGCACATGATACAGAACGCCGCGCGATCGGGCCGATGGCTCGCGTCGCAAACCGGCGCACAAAAAAAGACGCCCATCCGCCACTCGGCGATGGGCGCTTCAACAATTGATCCATCGGGGTAGTGGATCAACTGACAGCACAATTTCGCGGCGCCCGCCATGCTGCGGCCGGCGAACGCTTCCCCTGGACTGCATGTATTCCGCGGTGCCGGACAGATCGATGCGCTGTCGGCTTTCCGGTGCGCTCCGGTGCGTTCCGGTTCGGGCCCGTCGCGCCGACGCGATACACGGCGCACGAACACCTGCGCCGCGCGACGACTCGCGTTGCGCGCGCCAGCATGACGATCCGGGTTCCGGGCCGGGCCATCCACGGATATTCGAAGTTCGTCCCCGACGGCCGACCGGCACCAGTCGGCCTCGTGCGTCACACCTGCACGTCGTCGTTCAGAACAAACCCGATTGCTCGGATGGAACGGAAAGCCGCGCGCTCATGTCGCCTCGATCAACGGCGAAGCGAATATCCAGGCAGGTCGGCGATTCATGTTTGCAACACGGCATGTTGCGATTCGGTCTGTTTTCATTCTCTTGTCCCCGTCTCCGATACGTCCGACCCACTGAAGCGATCGCCGGACCGACTGCGTCCGCGACCGCGCTCACGGCACGTACAGATATGCAAGGAGCGCACCATGCTTCATGCCGCAAGGCCGCGCGGGCCGAAGCGGGGCCATCGCGGCGAATCGCGCACCGGCGAGCAGCGCGAACGTTTCGAAACTGAAACGCGTACCGGGTCGGCGACCGTCGGCCGGGCATGCCGCGATGTCGTCATGCCGCGCCGGCACGGTCCGCGCCGATGTCGCGTCGTTGCATCCGCGCGCGATTGCCGACCGGCTTACAATCGCCCCACAGTGCCGCATACGCACGAACGGACGCGCGGGCCCGCCCCGGCCTGCTTCGCGCAACTCGCCGCCACCTGACGGGAGCCACCTGCCCGACCTATGCCTGACACACACGACTGGCTGGATATCGACTACCGAACGCTGTTCCGGCTGCATCCGGATCGCCGGATCGAACGCGAGAACGATCCCGACTGCTCGCCCGGGCCCCGCTTCTGGCTCGGCAGAGGCGCAAAACGCACCCTGGCGGGCGTACGCGCCGACGTGCCCTTTCCTGTCGCAGAAGAACTGGCGCGCCTGGCCGACAGCGAAACGCCGTCGGCGGACTGCACGCAGCCCGCGCATCTCGAACGCTATCTGTCGCTGCTCGCCCCCGTTCCGCACTGGAACATCGGTCTCGTCTACGCGCTGCCGCACGCACTCGGTTTCGACACCGACGCACACGTCGAACTGATCGACGGCGACAGCGACGCGGGCCGGCATCTGCTGCACACGCTGTCGACGCGCGGGATGCCCGAAGGCCTGTTCTCGATGGGGTTTCAAGGCGCCGCCGATCTGTGGGCGCCGTGGTGCGCGGCCGTCGTCGACGGAGAAGTCGCCTCGGTCGCATTCGCCGCGCGGCTATCCGAAGTCGGTGCCGAACTCGGTCTCGCGACGGCCCCTGCATTCCGGGGGCGCGGCCTCGCGGCAGCCGTGACCGCCGCGTGGTCGCGGCTGCCGTCGCTTCGAACCCGCACGCTGTTCTACAGCACCGCCAGCGACAACCGCGCGTCACAGCGCGTGGCGTCACGCCTCGGCCTCACGCTGCGCGGCACGACGCTGCGCGTGGCATAGCGCCGGGGCCTGCGTGACACCTCAACGAAAGGCCTCGATGACCTTGACGCGACGTTCGGTTTCGCCGACGAAGCAACTGTCAACCTCCACGAGCCCGAGCGTACCGCCTGCATCGGGCTGCCGCGATTCGGCGCAGGCAGCATCCCGCGCCTTGAGCCAGCGGCGCTCGTCGTCGCGCAACCTCGCCTTGCCCTGTGCATCCAGGCTCGCCATCTTCGTCTTGTAGACGGCATTCAACCGTCGGTCGGCCTCGTCGTATTTCAGCCGCAGGCAATTGCGGATGTCGGCCGTGTAGCCCGTTTCCTCGGCGGTCTTGCAGATAACGGTACGCTGCGCATCGTCCGCGCGCGCGTCGGACGCAACCGTGAAAAGCATCGCGCTCGCCGCCAGACCGATCACCGCGTGTAGAAGCGCATTCATCCGGATTCGCTGTTCTCGATGATTGAAGGCACCGATTATGCCCGGCCCGCTGCCCGCGTGGCTCCCGTTGCCTCGACGTCACCGGTCACGTCCGATCGGGCGCTGCGCATGCCGTGCCGCGCAGCCGGCGCGCAAACACGCTAGCATTCGGACACGCAACGTCGCGCGCCCGCTTTGCCCCGCCTCCAAGGACCCGACATGACCACGCCCGCCCCTGCCCGTCCCGACGTCGCGCATCGCGTCTTTTCGGCCGGGCAGCTGTCGATCGGCCTCACGTTGCCGCTGCTTCGCACCGGCCATGTCGTCGCCGACTTCGACGAGCAACTCGAACTCGCGGCGCTGGCCGACACGCTCGGCTTTCGCGCGCTGTGGATTCGCGACGTGCCGCTGAACAGCGCCGACTATCCCGACCCGGTCGGCCACCTCGACCCGTGGGTCCTGCTCGGCGCACTGGCGTCACGCACGCGCCGGATTGCACTCGCCAGCGGCGCGATCGTGCTGCCGCTGCGTCATCCGCTGCATATCGCGAAAGGCGCGCTGTCGGTCGCGACGCTGTCGGGCGGACGCTTCATCCTCGGGCTCGGCTCCGGCGACCGGCCGCCCGAATATGCGGCGTTCGGCGTCGACGCGGAAACGCGCCGCGACCGGTACCGCGCGCACTGGGACGTCGTCGCGGCCGCGCTCGGCGTGCCATCGCGCGTGCTGCCCGACGAAGCGCCGCCCGATGCGCCCGACTTCACGCTGCTGCCTCGCGGCGCCGACGCGGTGCCGATGCTGGCGGTCGGCTCGGGCGGGCAAAGCGTCGACTGGATCGCGCGTCACTCGATCGGCTGGATGACGTACCACCGCGATCCGGACACGCAGCGCGCACGGTATTCGATGTGGCGCGCAGCGGTTGAAAGGCTCGCGTCGCCGGCCTTTCGCGCGTTCGGCGTGTCGATGCGACTCGACCTCGTCGAGGATCCCGATGCGCCGGCTACCGCATTGCCGCTCGGTTATGCAACCGGACGCCGCGCATTGATCGACATCCTGCGGAACATGCGCGCGGCAGGCACGCATCACGTCACGCTGAATCCGGGCTCGGACCGGCCCGTGCGCGACGTCATCGAAGAAATCGCGGAACACGTCCTGCCGGTTTTTCACGACGGGGAAGCGTGATTTGGCAGGATTCCGGATGAATTCGGCGCGATGCGCGCGGCGCTCGCCGTTGCCCGCAAGCGGGCATTACGCGAGCCTTACACGCCGGCAATCGAGTCGCCTCCCCCCTGCGTCAGCCACATGACCGCGGAAACGCGCCGCAAACGGCCGCGCCGCGTCGTGCATGCCCGATTCGAATGATCGTCGACGGAACTATTCGGTTCCGGGCGCGATCATGTTAACTTCCCGTCCATCGTTCAGCCCGGCGGGCCGCGCGCCGATGCGCGCCCGCATGCCCACTCCATGCGACATATCCTCCTCGGCTGGCTGCTTGCCGCCGTCGTCACGGCCGCTCACGCGGCCGCTCCCGCCCCGGCCGCCGCGACGGCCGCTTCCGGCACCGCGCCCGCGCTGACGCCGCAACAGGCTCAGCAGGCACTCGACGTGCTCGAAAATCCCCGCGATCGCGCGCAGGTCGAAACGACGCTGCGTGCGATCGCGGCCGTCGGCGCGCTGAGCGCACCCGCGGTCGTTGCCAGCGATGCGGCGGCGGCCAG
>NZ_QOBB01000271.1:0-8708 GCF_024704855.1 Burkholderia sp. HAN2018
CAGCCACCAGCGCGCCGCGCCGCCGGGCGCGCGCCCGGCGCCGGCGCCCGTGTCGTCGACGAATACGCATACGAGCGGCCGAACCGACGCCACCGCGCGCGTCAGCGCGGGCTGGTCGGTCACGCGCAGATCGTCGCGGAACCAGACGATCGCGGGAGCAACGGACGACTTGGCGGGCACGGGCACCTCGATGACGAAAGCAGGAAGAGACGCGTATTGTCGCGGCTGCGCCGCGCGGTGTCGACGTTCGGCACGCCGGCGGATCGACGACGGTCACGGCCGTCGCGCCCCCTGCCGCCCCCGGTGAAACGCCTTAGTCCATTCCGACGATTCTTCGCCGCATGCGCCGGCCTACGCTCGATGTCGGGTACGCCGCGCGGCACGTGCCGGCCGCTACCGGCACCGCGCGTCCCGCCCCTGCCATGCGCGCCGGCCGACGCCGGCGCGGACCTTTCCGACTGCTGCGGCGCCCGGCCGGCCGGGCGCGCGGCCTCACCCGCTATTCACCCGATACGCCGCCATGACCAAACCCTCGAATCTCGTCACCTCGATCACCGTCGACATCGACGCACCGGCCTCCGTCGTCTGGGAAGTGCTGACCGACTTCCCGCGCTACGGCGAATGGAACACGTTCTGCGTCGGCTTCGAAACGACCGGCAGGCTCGGCGATTTCGTGCACATGCAGGTGCGCATTCCCGGCACGGAAACCGTGATTCCCGTCAACGAGATCCTCGTCGCGTGCGAACCGGAACGCCTGCTGTCGTGGGAGCAGCGCCCGACCGATGACAACAAGGACGCCGCGCGCCGCGACCAGTACATCGACGCGATCGGCGCGGAACGCTGCCGTTATTTCACGACCGACCAGTTCCTCGGCATCAACGCGGACACGATCATGCAGAACCACGGTGCGTGGGTGAAACAGGGTTTCGACCAGTGCGCGCGCGACGTGAAGCGGCGCGCCGAAGCGCTCCATGCGGCACGCCGGCGCAACGGCGCCTGACCGGGAGCCGCCGATGCCCGATCTGCAAACGCTGTCCGACCATCACGACATCCGCGAACTGATCGTCGCGTATTCGACCGCGATCGACACGCGCGACTTCGACGCGCTCGACGCGGTGTTCACGCCCGACGCGGCGATCGACTATCGCGCGATGGGCGGCATCGCGGGCCGTTATCCGGACGTGAAGGCGTGGCTGCGCACCGTGCTGCCGCGGTTTCCGCAGTACCAGCACCTGGTCGGCAACCTGTCGATCCGGCTCGACGGCGACACCGCGCGCGGCCGCACGATCTGCTTCAATCCGATGGAAGTCGCGCTGCCGGACGGCGGCACGCAGGTGATGTTTCTCGGGCTGTGGTACGTCGACCGGTTCGCGCGTACCGCGTTCGGCTGGCGCATCGCCGAGCGTGTCGAGGAGCGCTGCTACGGCCACAACGTGCCGGCCATGCTCGCGGGCGCGACCGGTTGATCGCGCCGCAACCCGGCGCCCGCGAGGCGCACGCGTCGCGGGCCGTCGCATCAATCGAGCCGGAACGCCGCCTCGAACCGCTCGGCGAACGCGTCGAACTCGGTTTCCGGCAGGTGATTGATGCCGCCCGCGCGCTTGCGCCCGCCGCCGGTCGGAAAGCCGCGACAGAACTCGTCGGCGCCGAGCGGCCGGCCGTCGGGCACGCGCACGCTGACGACGAGCCCGCCGTCCGCGCGCGGCGACAGCACCGCGAGCGCCGCATGCGGCGCGTTGCGCATCCGCTCGTTCGCGAGCATGCCCGTCGCGCGCCGCGCCCATGGATGATCGGGCATCCGGACCAGCGTCGCGCCGGGCACCTCGCGCAGCGGTGCGAGTGCGCACGCCCGTGCCATATCGTCGCGGTAGCCGTCGCGCAGCGCGGCAAACACGGCGGTCTCGCGTACGAACTCGAGCGGGTCGACGCACGGCAGCATCGCATCTGCAAGTGCCGCCGGGTCGAAATGCAGATCGCCGACACACTCGCCGTACGCGTTGTAGTTCAGGTAGAGGCCCAGTTCGGCGAGCGTGTCGCGCGCCGCGTCGTCGATCCCGTGCTCGCGCGCGAGCGCGCCGCCGAGCGCCGGCAACTCGTCGCCGAATGCCGCGACGATCGCCCAGCGCACGTGCCGGCCGCCGAGATAACGGTTCACGATCGCGCTCGTGCAGACGTCGGCCGCCGTGTCGATATGCGCGTCGAAGCGCGGATCGTCGGGCAGCTCGCCCGCGAAGTGATGGTCGAAATAGCGGACCGTCGCGCCGTCGCGCAGCAGCCGCGCGCAGGCATCGCGATTCTGGTCGTGCGACACGTCGAGCACGGTGACGATGTCGCCCGCGCGCGCGTCGATCCGCTCGAGCAGCCTGATGTCGCGCTTCACGCCGGTCACGAGCGTGCCGCGCACGCCCTCCGCGAGCCGCAGTTGCTGAAGCGCGCACAGGCCGTCCGCGTCGCCGTTGAACGCAAGGAAGTGTCGTTCGTCGTGGTTGTCCTGCATGATCCTTTGCTCCGTCGTCAGGGCATGAAATCGCCGCCATTTGCGTCGAGCGTCGCGCCCGTCACCGCGTTCGCGTAGTCCGACGCGAGGAACAGCGCCGCGCGCGCGCAATCGTCGTCGGTCGGCAGCTTCGCGAGCGCGATGTTCGACGCGACCGGCGCGATCACCTGCTCTTCCGTCATCCCGTATTCGGCCGCCGCCTGCCGGAAATACGTCCGGGTCGGCACGCCCCACATCCACCCCATGTGGATGCTGTTCGCGCGAATGCCGTGCACGCCGAGTTCGCGCGCCAGGTATTTTGCCGCAACGGCGAGCGCCCCCTTCGATACAGCGTAGCCGCCTTCCCCTGCAAACGGCTTGCGGGTCGCCTGCGTGTTGATCATCACGATCGCGCCGCGCTTGTGCCGCTTCATGTGCGGCACGACTTCCTGCGTAAGCGCCATCGTGCCGAACACGTTGGTGTCGAACACCGCGCGCCAGCCGTCGAGGTCGGCGTCCTCCACCGGTTCGGGAAACCTGCCGTGCACGAATGCGCTGTTCACGAGCGCATCGATCCGGCCGAAGCGCTCGACGGCCTGCGTCGCGAGCTGCCGGCATTGCGCGCGGTCGGTGATGTCGGTCTTCACCTTCAGCACGTCGCAATCGACGCCGAGTGCACGGATCCGCGTTTCGGCGTCGTCGAGCTTTTCCGTCGTGCGCGCCGCGACGACCACGCCGCGCGCGCCCTCGCGCGCGGCCTCGACGGCGAGCTTCACGCCGAGCCCCGGCCCGATCCCGGAAATCACGACGATCTTGTCCTTCAGCAACATGGCTTGTCTCCTGGTTGTCGTTGGTTTTCGCGAGCCCGGCCGTCAGCCGGCCGCCCGCAGGTGCCGCGCGCGATACGCGGCGAAGTCGCGCGCGAGCTGCGCATCGGTGAAGCCGAAGCGCGCGATCGAATAGTCGTGCGCGGCACGCTTGTCGCGGCCGTTGCGCGCCATCCAGTCGGTCATCGCCGCGCGCCGCCGCGCATCGAGCGGCAGGCCGGCAAACGCGTACACGGCCTCGGCCACGCCGAGCGGATTCGACACCGTGTCCTCGAAACGCACGTCGAGGAAGCGGCCGGCCGGCAGCGCATCGCGCGCGGCCATCGCGGCGCCGATCGCGCGGGCCATCCCGGCGTTCCACTGCGCGCCGACGGCAAGCGGATCGGGATCGTCCGCATACATCTGCCACAGCGTGTGCGCCATGCTGGCCATCGACGGAATCGTCTGCGCCGGGTCGCGGTGCGTGAGCACGACCTGCGCGCGCGGGAACACGCGGCACAGCACGTCGAGCGCATGCAGGTGCTGCGGCGTCTTCAGCAGCCAGCGCGTGGCCGGCGCAACCCCGCGCTGCGCCTTCTGCCATTGCAGGAACTGCAGCATCCGCTTCAGGTACGTATAGACCGGCGTGAGATCCTGCCGTGCGAGCCACGCCGTATAGCGCGGCACATTGGCGTACGAATCCATCGCGCACACGAACGAGTGCTCCATCAGCATGAACTCCTCGTCGGCGAGCATCGCATCGAGCGGATGAATCGTCAGGATCTGCGGAATGCAGTCGATCATCGTCGCGACTTCGGCCTGCGCGCGGGCGATGCGCACCGCCGGCTCGGCCAGCGTCTCACCCGCGAGCGGCGCCGGGTAGCGGGTCTCCCACCACGCGGCAGTATGGAAGCGCGGATCGACGGCCAGCAGCCGCTGCAGCAGCGTCGTGCCCGTGCGCGGCAGGCCGACGATCACGAGCGGGTCGTCGATCGCGATGTCGGCGATCTCCGGATGGCGCCGGAAGTAATCCTCGACGACCAGCCGGTTCACGAGTTGCCCGACGAGCTTCTCGCGCATCATCGCCGCGCCGCGTTCGGACAGCTTCGCTTCGTCGGTCAGCGACGCGCACATCACGTCGAGCGCGTCGCGATACGGTCCGTCGCCGAACGCGGTGAGCCCGCCCGTGCGCGACACGGCCTCGGCGATCAGTCCGTCGGCGTCGAGCCGCGTGCGGATCAGGTCGATCGGCGCGTTCATGCGGCCTCCTTCAGCGCGGCGAGCTTCACGACCCGCGTGCGCGGATGCGCCGGCTGCGCGGCGCCGACCCAGCGCCAGCAGATCGTGCCGGTGCGATGCCCGGCCGTATCGAGCCAGTTCGCGTCGCCCGGCCGCGCGGCCGCGACGACCACCGTCACGCCACCGTCCGCATTCCGTCGCGCGCCGTGCTTGTTCACGCAGATATCGAAGTGCCGGTAGTCGAGCGACTCCATCCAGTAGTTGTTGAGCTGCACGTTCCAGAAATCGCAGTCGGGCACCGTGTCGACGTCGATCACGAGCGCCTCGTCGTCGGCCAGTTCCCAGCACGAGTGGTAGTAGTAGATGTTCGGGTCGCCGCCGACCGACTGGCACAGCGCCTGGTCGGCGGGCGGTAGCGCGTTCACGTGCGACCGGTAGCCCGCGGCCCAGTCGGCGAACAGCTTCGCCGTCTGCTCGACGAACTGCGCGGCGCGCGTGAGGCCGCCCTGCAACGCGAGCGGATCGAGCGGCGCCGGGCGGTCGTGCGCGCCGATGCGTTCGATCTTCAGTTGCGCGGGCGTCTCCGTGCGCCGGTCGAGGAAAGTCTGGCGCACCAGCAACGCGTTGGTGCCGGGCTCCATGCGTACCCAGTTGCCCGCGCGCGGTGTCTCGCCCAGCACGATCTCGAAGCTGCCGTCCGGTGCGATCTCGAGCTGCTTCGCATCGAGAAAGCCCGTCTGCAGCATCTTGCCGTCGGTCTCGTAGCCGCCCTTCTGCGTGCCGAAGCTCAGGTAGGCCACCGTGCCGCGCCGCCCCGTCACGCGGTATTCGCAACGGCCGTCGAGCCGCGCGTATTGGTACAGGTTGTCGGGATTGTCGGCGCCGATCTTCGCGGTCTCGTGCGACGGCGAGAAAAAGCCGGGCCACGCGCCGTCCGCGAATTCGACGTGCATTTCGAGCGCGATGCGCATCAGCCGGCTCAGGTAACGAAAGCCTTCCGCGCGCGTCAGCGGATCGTCCGGCGCCTCGGCGCGCAGGATCTGTTCGCCGCTGCGTTTCAGGGTGTCGCAGAAATCGGCCCAGGTCTGGCCCGAAAGCAATTGCGTGGCACGTGTGTCGTCCGTCATGTGTCGTCTCCGCCGATGGTCGAGCACTCACCTTAAGCGCCGCCGTCGCGCACCTCTTCGTCCGGGTGGACTAAGGAAAGATCCGCTCCACGGCCGTGCCGCGGTTTAGTCCACCCGGACGAAGAGCGGCATGCCGCTCGCTCGATACCGTTGGCGTCATGCACGAAACGCCGCACATGTCGCGCGGCGCCGGCATGAAACAAGGAGACGAACGATGTTGACCCACTTGGAGCGACTGGAGGCCGAAAGCATCCACATCATGCGCGAGGTGGTCGCCGAGAGCGAGAACCCGGTGATGCTGTATTCGATCGGCAAGGACAGCTCGGTCATGCTGCATCTCGCGATGAAGGCGTTCTACCCGGCGAAGCCGCCCTTTCCGCTGCTGCACGTCGATACGACGTGGAAATTCCGCGAGATGATCGCGTTTCGCGACGAGACGGCCGCGCGCCTCGGCCTCGACCTGCGCGTGCACGTGAACCCCGACGGCATCGCGAACGACATCAATCCGTTCACGCACGGCTCGGCCATGCACACCGACGTGTGGAAGACGCAGGGGCTCAAGCAGGCGCTCGATCATTACGGCTTCGATGCCGCGTTCGGCGGCGCGCGCCGCGACGAGGAGAAATCGCGCGCGAAGGAACGCATCGTGTCGCTGCGCTCCGAGCAGCACCGCTGGGACCCGAAGCGCCAGCGCCCCGAACTCTGGTCGCTGTACAACGCGCGCAAGCGCAAGGGCGAAAGCCTGCGCGTGTTCCCGATCTCGAACTGGACCGAACTCGACATCTGGCAGTACATCCAGCTTCACGACATCCCGATCGTGCCGCTCTACTTCGCGAAGGAACGGCCCGTCGTCGAACGCGACGGCGCGCTGATCATGGTCGACGACGAACGCCTGCCGCTGCGCCACGGCGAAGTGCCGCAGATGCGCAAGGTGCGCTTTCGCACGCTCGGCTGCTATCCGCTGACGGGCGCGATCGACAGCGATGCGAGCTCGCTCGACGACATCCTTCGGGAAATGCGCGAGACGCGCACGTCGGAACGACAGGGACGCCTGATCGACAGCGATTCGGCCGGCTCGATGGAAAAGAAGAAACAGGAGGGATATTTCTGATGGCACACGTTCTCACCGCGCCCGAGGCGCCCGCTCACGCGACGCCCAACATGCACGCCGACGATGCGCAGACGAAGGACCTGCTGCGCTTCATCACGTGCGGCAGCGTCGACGACGGCAAGAGCACGCTGATCGGCCGCCTGCTCTACGAATCGAACATGCTGTTCGACGACCAGCTCACGCAGCTCGAAGCCGATTCGAAGAAAGTCGGCACGCAGGGCGGCGAGCTCGATTTCGCGCTGCTCGTCGACGGCCTGTCGGCCGAGCGCGAGCAAGGGATCACGATCGACGTCGCGTACCGCTTCTTCGCGACCGCGCGCCGCAAGTTCATCGTCGCCGACACGCCCGGCCACGAGCAGTACACGCGCAACATGATCACCGGCGCGTCGACCGCCGATCTCGCCGTGATCCTGATCGACGCGCGCAAGGGCGTGCTCACGCAGACGCGCCGTCATAGCCATCTCGTCGCGCTGATCGGCATCAGGCGCGTGGTGCTCGCGATCAACAAGATGGACCTGGTCGACTACGACCGGGCCGTGTTCGAGCGCATCGACGCCGACTATCGCGCGTTCGCGGCCGAGCTCGGGCTGGAGGAGATCGTCAGCATCCCGATGTCGGCGCTGCGCGGCGACAACGTGATCGCGCCGGGCACGCGGATGCCGTGGTACGCGGGCCCGACGCTGATGCAGCATCTCGACACGCTGCCGCTCGCCGCGCGCGTGACGCGCGACGAGCCGTTCCGGCTGCCGGTGCAGTGGGTCAACCGCCCGCACCTGAATTTCCGCGGCTACGCGGGCAGCATCGCATCGGGCGAGATCCGCGTCGGCGAGCGCGTGCGCGTGCTGCCGTCCGGCAAGGAGAGCCGCGTCGCGTCGGTGATCACGCAACGCGGCGAAAGCGACATCGCGCACGCCGGCGACGCGGTGACGCTCACGCTCGCCGACGAAATCGACATCAGCCGCGGCGACATGATCGCGCGCGCGGATGCGCCGCCCGAGGTGGCCGACCAGTTCGAGGCGACGCTCGTGTGGATGCACGACGCGCCGCTGCTGCCCGGCCGCCCGTATTTCGTGAAACTCGGCACGCAGACGGTCGGCGCGACCTGCGCGACGCCGAAGTACAAGGTCGACGTGAACACGCGCGAGCATCTCGCGGCGCGCACGCTCGCGCTCAACGAAATCGGCGTGTGCAACCTGAGCTTCGACCGGCCCGTGGCGTTCGATCCGTACGACCGCAACCGCCACACGGGCGGCTTCATCGTGATCGACCGTTTCACCAACGACACGGTCGGTGCCGGGATGCTGCACTTCGCGCTGCGCCGCGCGCACAACGTGCACTGGCAGGCCGTCGACGTCGACCGCGCCGCGCGTGCCGCGCAGAAGGCGCAGACGCCGCGCATCGTGTGGCTGACGGGGCTGTCGGGCGCCGGCAAGTCGACGATCGCGAACCTCGTCGAAAAGCGGCTGCACGCGCTCGGCAAGCACACGTACCTGCTCGACGGCGACAACGTGCGGCACGGGCTCAATCGCGATCTCGGCTTCACCGAGGCCGATCGCGTGGAGAACATCCGGCGCGTCGCCGAAGTCGCGCGGCTGATGCTCGACGCGGGGCTCATCACGCTCGTGTCGTTCATCTCGCCGTTCCGCTCGGAACGCGAGATGGCGCGTGCGCTCGCCGGCCCCGACGAGTTCGTCGAGGTGTTCGTCGACACGCCGCTCGCGGTCGCCGAGGAGCGCGACCCGAAGGGCCTGTACAAGAAGGCTCGGCGCGGCGAGCTGAAGCATTTCACGGGCATCGATTCGCCGTACGAGCCGCCCGCGCGGCCCGAACTGCGCGTCGATACGGTCGCCGAGTCCCCCGACGAAGCGGCCGGGCGCATCGTCGCTTACCTGCTGCGCGAGCGCGCGGCGTAGGCGCCGCAGGCGGGCAGCCCGGCGGTTGCCCGCCGG
>NZ_QOBB01000272.1:0-8675 GCF_024704855.1 Burkholderia sp. HAN2018
GGCCTGGGCCGCGGCGGGGCTGGTTGCGGCGGCGATCGCCTGGCCGGACGCGCGCAGCAGCGCATCCGGCGAGCCGAACGCGTCGAGCAGTGCCTGCAGCACGGCGGGTGCGAGGCCGGGCGCATGCGCGAGCTGCAGCCACGCACGCAGCGCGGAGGTGGTCAGCACTTGCGGCGACATGAGACGCTCCTCGAATGCGGCGGCCAGCGGACCGCGTGGCGCCATGATAAAATTTTCATCATCCGAAATACTCGACAGGGCCGCGCGCGCAGGCGCCCGGCCAATTGCAGGAGGCGTGATCCGCGGCATTGATTCGCCGCGCGTCCGCCTCATCTTCATTGCATCCCGGCGGCACCGCCAGCTGGCCGGATGGCCGATGCGGCATGCCGCCCCACCGAATACCGAACGCCATGGCTTTACTCAATATTCTTCATTACCCCGACAAGCGGCTGCACAAGGTCGCAAAGCCCGTCGACAAGGTCGACGACCGGATCCGCAAGCTCGTCGCCGACATGGCCGAAACCATGTACGCAGCGCCCGGCATCGGCCTGGCGGCCACGCAGGTCGACGTGCACGAGCGCGTGATCGTGATCGACGTCTCGGAGGAAAAGAACGAGCTGCGCGCGTTCATCAACCCCGAGATCGTGTGGTCGAGCGACGAGAAGCAGATCTACGAAGAGGGTTGCCTGTCGGTGCCCGGCATCTACGACGAAGTCGAGCGTCCCGATCATGTTCGCGTGCGTGCGCTCAACGAGCAGGGCGAGACCTTCGAGCTCGACTGCGAGGGCCTGCTGGCCGTGTGCGTCCAGCACGAGATGGATCACCTGATGGGGCGCGTGTTCGTCGAATACCTGTCGCCGCTCAAGCAGACGCGCATCAAGACGAAGATGAAGAAACTCGAACGCGCGATGTGACGCGCGTTCGCCCTGCCCGATCCCGAAAGCTGTCATGACCCATACGTTGCGCGTGATTTTTGCCGGCACGCCGGAATTTGCCGCGGCTGCCCTGGCCGCGATCCACGAGGCCGGTTTTTCGGTGCCGCTCGTGCTGACCCAGCCCGATCGTCCTGCCGGGCGCGGGATGAAGCTGCAGGCAAGCGCGGTGAAGCGCTACGCCGTCGAGCACGGGATGCCCGTCGCGCAGCCGCCGTCGCTGCGCCGCGCGGGCAAGTACCCGGCGGAGGCGGCCGACGCTATCGAGCTGCTGCGCTCGACTCCGCATGACGTGATGGTGGTCGCCGCATACGGCCTGCTGCTGCCGCAGGAGGTGCTCGACATTCCGCGTGGCGGCTGCATCAACATTCATGCATCGCTGCTGCCGCGCTGGCGCGGCGCCGCGCCGATCCACCGCGCGATCGAGGCCGGCGACGCCGAGACGGGCGTCACGCTGATGCAGATGGACATCGGCCTCGACACCGGCGCGATGATCGAGGAGGCGCGCATCGCGATCGCGCCGGACGAGACGACCGCGACCCTGCACGACCGGCTCGCTGCCGAAGGTGCACGACTGATCGTCGACGCGCTCGTGCAGCTCGAGCGCGATGGTGTGCTGCCGGCCACGCCGCAACCGGCCGACGGCGTGACCTACGCGGAAAAGATCGGCAAGCATGAAGCGGCGCTCGACTGGCGCAAGCCGGCCGATGTGCTCGCGCGCCAGGTGCGTGCGTTCGATCCGTTCCCGGGCGGCGTCGCGACGCTCGATGGCGCGGCGATCAAGCTGTGGGCGGCCGAGCCCGTGGCGGCGCGCGGCGACGCGCTGCCCGGCACGATCGTCGAAGCCGCGCCGGAAGGCGTGGTCGTCGCGTGCGGCAGCGGTGCGCTGCGCATCACGCAGTTGCAGAAGCCGGGCGGCAAGCGGCTGCCCGCCCGCGAGTTCCTGGCCGGTTCGCCGCTCGCCGCGGGCCAGCGTTTTGCGCTGACCGACGTTGCCTGAGGCGGCCTGACCGCCATTCGACACGGCCTGCCGGGCGTGCGCAATCGGCCGGACGGCCGAGTCGCGCGGTGCGGCAGGCGCGCGTAGAATTTCCCTGCGCTCTCCGGTTTCGAGGTTTTCATGTTCGGCATCACCCATTTCGGCTTCTTCGTGCTGGCAGTCTTCCTGCTGAACGTCACGCCCGGCCCCGATACGGCTTATATCGTCGGCCGCAGCGTCGCGCAGGGCCGTGGCGCGGGGCTGATGTCGGCGTTGGGCATTTCGGCCGGCTGCTGCGTGCACGCGCTCGCCTGCGCATTCGGCCTGACCGCGCTGCTCGCGGCATCGGCTGCCGCGTTCACGGTGATCAAGCTGGTTGGCGCCGCCTACCTGATCTACCTCGGCGTGCGGATGATCATCGCGAAGCAGGCGGGCGAGCCGTCGGGCAAGGCGGCCGCGCAAGCCGCGAAGCCGCTGCGCCAGCTGTTCATGCAGGGTTTCTGGACCAACGTGCTGAACCCGAAGGTGGTGCTGTTCTTCGTGTCGTTCTTCCCGCAATTCGTGTCGGCCGACAGCCCGCACAAGGCATTGGCGTTCCTGACCCTCGGCGGCGTGTTCGTCGCGATGAGCACGGTGTGGACCAGCCTCGTCGCCTGGGTCGCGGGCAGTGTCACGGCGCGCTTTTCCGGCAAGCCGGGTGTCAGGAAGTGGCTCGACCGTACGGTCGGCAGCGCTTTCGTCGGCCTCGGCCTTCGTCTTGCGGCATCGCAACGCTGAGATTGAATTTTTCCGGCAAGACCTTATCTAACAAATCGCTTACAATTTCCCGCCGTGCCTTGTGATGTGCGGCGGGTCCCCTGACGGATAAGGAGTGGGTATGTTCAATTGGGTCAAAACGGCGATGCTGATGGCCGCGATCACGGCCCTGTTCATCGTGATCGGCGGGATGATCGGCGGCTCGCGCGGCATGACGATCGCGCTGCTGTTCGCGCTCGGCATGAATTTCTTCTCGTACTGGTTCTCCGACAAGATGGTGCTGCGCATGTACAACGCGCAGGAAGTCGACGAGAACACGGCGCCGCAGTTCTACCGGATGGTGCGCGAGCTGGCCACGCGCGCGAACCTGCCGATGCCGCGCGTCTACCTGATCAACGAGGATGCGCCGAACGCGTTCGCGACGGGCCGCAACCCCGAGCACGCGGCGGTCGCCGCGACGACGGGCATCCTGCGCGTGCTGTCGGAGCGCGAGATGCGCGGCGTGATGGCGCACGAGCTTGCACACGTGAAGCATCGCGACATCCTGATCTCGACGATCACCGCGACGATGGCGGGCGCGATCTCGGCGCTCGCGAACTTCGCGATGTTCTTCGGCGGGCGCGACGAGAACGGCCGGCCGGCCAACCCGATCGCGGGCATCGCGGTCGCGCTGCTCGCGCCGATCGCCGGCGCGCTGATCCAGATGGCGATCTCGCGGGCACGCGAGTTCGAGGCCGACCGCGGCGGCGCGCAGATTTCCGGCGATCCGCAGTCGCTCGCGACCGCGCTCGACAAGATCCATCGCTATGCGGCAGGCATTCCGTTCCAGGCGGCGGAAGCGCATCCGGCCACGGCGCAGATGATGATCATGAATCCGCTGCATGGTGGCGGATTGCAGAACCTGTTCTCGACGCACCCGGCTACCGAGGAGCGCATCGCGCGCCTGATGGAGATGGCGCGTACCGGCCGCTTCGATTGAGCCACGGCAGCCCGTGCGGCAGTTGCCGCTCGGGGGCCGCCATGCCACCCCGCACGCTTCGCGCTGCGGGGTTTTCATTTGTGCGTGCCGTAAAGGGGCCAAAGGGGCTGCAACGTCGCACGCTACAATGCCCGGTTTGGGACCGCGGGCCATGCGAGTGCCGCGATCCCGCCGTTTGCCGTATTTGCTTGCCGCGCTTGTTTGCCGAATTTGCTCCGATGACACGAACCCGTTCTACCGCTCCGTCTTCTTCCGGCCGCCCGGCGCGCCTGTCCGCGCTGCATCTCGCGCCCGATTCGCTCGGCTTCGCGCTCGACGCGGCCGCGCAGGCGGTCGATGCGGTACGACGCGGCACCGCGCTGCCGGCGGCACTCTCGGCGGTTTTCGCGCAGATGGCGTCCGGTACGCAGGCACTTGCGCGCGGGGCGACGCAGGACGTCGCCTACCGGACGATGCGCCGTCTCGGCAGTGCGGACTGGCTGATCGGCCGGCTCATCAGCAAGGCGCCGCCCGCGCACGTGCACGCAGTCCTTGCCGGCGCGCTCGCGCTGCTGCTCGATCCGGCGGACGAGGCCGCGTATCCGCCGTTCACGGTGGTCGACCAGGCCGTGACCGTGATCGGCGCCCGCCGCGAATGCGCGTTTGCGAAGGGGATGGTCAATGCGGTGCTGCGCCGTTTCCTGCGCGAGCGCGACGCGCTCGTCGCGGCGCTGCAGGACGATGTCGTCGCGCGCTGGAATTACCGCGCGTGGTGGGTCGATTCGGTGAAGCGCGCATGGCCCGACGCATGGCAGGCGATCCTCGCGGCCGGCGAGCGCCAGGGGCCGCTGACGCTGCGCGTGAATGCGCGCAGCGCGAGCGTCGACGCGTATCTCGATACGCTGCGGGCGAGCGGAATCGAAGCGACCGCGATCGGCAAGCATGCAGTGCGGCTCGCGTCGGCGCTGCCGGTCGATCGCATTCCGGGGTTTGCCGACGGCGTCGTGTCGGTGCAGGATGCCGGTGCGCAACTCGCAGCCGAATGGCTTGGTGCGCGTGACGGCATGCGCGTGCTCGACGCATGCGCGGCGCCCGGCGGCAAGACCGGTCATATTCTCGAACTCGCCGATGCGGAAGTCGTTGCGCTGGAAAGCGACGCCGCGCGCGCGGCGCGGATCGGCGAGAACCTCGTGCGGCTGTCGCTCGCGGCGGACGTGTGCGTCGGCGACGCGGGTGCGCCCGACGCGTGGTACGACGGGCGCCCGTTCGATCGTATCCTGGCCGACGTGCCGTGCTCGGCGTCCGGTATCGTGCGTCGTCACCCGGACATCCGCTGGCTGCGTCGCGAGGCCGACATCCCGGCGCTCGTCACGGAACAGCGTCGCATCCTGTCGGCGTTGTGGCCGCTCGTGAAGCCGGGCGGCGAACTGCTTTACGTGACCTGTTCGGTCTTCCCCGAAGAAGGCGAATTGCAGGCCCGCTGGTTTGAAGCGGCCTGTGAAGATGCGGTACGATTGGACGCCCCCGGCCAACTGCTGCCGGGCGGAGTGCAGGGAGGGGCGGCCGCCGGCGCACTCGACCAGAACACCGATCACGACGGATTTTTCTACGCGCGGTTTCAGAAACGGTGACGATCAAACACCTTTTTCCACTTCGGCTCGCGGCCGTCCTGATGGTCGCGTTGACGCTGTGCCTGGCTGTCGTCCGGCCGGCGCATGCCGAGTCGATTGCCGTGCAGCGCGCGTCGCTCCAGGCCGACGGAAGCGGCTGGAGCCTCGACGCCCGCTTCGATTTCGAACTGAACCCGAGCCTCGAGGATGCCGTCAACAAAGGCATTCCGGTGTATTTCACGACGGATTTCGAGTTGAGCCGTGCGCGCTGGTACTGGCTTGACGAACAGCCGGTATCGGTGTCGCAGACGATCCGCCTGTCGTTCCAGCCGCTCACGCGCGAGTATCGCGTGTCGACGGGCGGCCTGCAGCTCGGTTTCCCGTCGCTGAAGGATGCGCTTGCGGTCATCAGGCACATCACGTCGTGGCACGTGATCGACCGCAGCCAGGTGCGCTCGGGCGAAACCTACACGGCATCGGTGCGGATGCAGCTCGATACGGCGCTGATGCCGAAGCCGTTCCAGGTCGATGCGGTGAACAACCGCGACTGGACGCTCGGGTCGGACTGGAAGCGCTTCACTTTCACGGTGACCGAACGTGCTAAATAAAGTGCGCCGTGCGGCCAGCGGGAAGAGCCTCCTCGTTCGCGTGATCGTCTCGACCGTCGCGCTCACCGCACTGCTGCTGCTCGTGCTGCTCGCGGCCGCGAGCGCGAACACCGAATTCTTCGATCGCTACTACTCGTGGCTGTACGCGACGAACATCGTCGTCGCGCTCGTGTTCCTGCTCGTGGTGCTCGGGCTGATCGGGATGATCGTCGTGCGCCTGAGGAAGGGCAAGTTCGGCACGCGGCTGCTCGCGAAGCTCGCGGTGTTCTTCGCGCTCGTCGGCGTGGTGCCGGGCGGGATCATCTACATCGTGTCGTACCAGTTCGTGTCGCGCAGCATCGAGTCGTGGTTCGACGTGAACGTCGAGACGGCGCTGACGGCCGGCCTGAATCTCGGCCGCGGGATGCTCGATGCGTCGCTGTCCGATCTGCAGACGAAGGCGCGGCTGATGTCCGACCAGCTCGCGAGCGCCGACGCGAACACGAACGGCACGACGCTCACGCTGCTGCGGCTGCGCGACCAGTTCGGCGTGCAGGACGCGACGATCGTCGAGCCGAGCCGCGGCGGCTCGGGCGCGGCGCCCGACCTGCACATCGTCGCGCAGGCGTCGGGCAATTTCGCAGCGCTGATTCCGGACGACCTGCCGACGCCGCTGATGCTGAGCCAGGCGCGCGAACACGGCGCGTATGCGGCGATCGAGGGCGAAGTCGACGGCGACCCGCGCGCGCACGGCGCGAAGGGCGCGCTGCGGCTGCGCGTTGTGCGGCCGATTCCCGATGCGTCGACATCGCTGCTGCAGCCGGCGGAGCGCTTCCTGCAACTCACGCAGCCGGTGCCGCCCACCCTTGCCCACAACGCGGATGCCGTGCAGCGCGCGTATCGCGAGTACCAGGAAAAGGCGCTCGGCCGCACGGGGCTGCGCAAGATGTACATCGGCACGCTGACGCTCGCGCTGTTCCTCGCGACGTTCATCGCGATGATGCTCGCGCTCGCGCTCGGCCAGCAGCTCGCGCGGCCGCTGTTCCTGCTCGCACAGGGCACGAAGGAGATCACGGAAGGCGACTACACGCCGAAGCGCGAGATCAAGACGCGCGACGAGCTCGGCTTCCTCACGCAGTCGTTCAACGCGATGACGCGCCAGTTGTCCGAGGCGCGGCTCGCGGTCGAGAAGAACCGCGTCGCGCTCGAGCATTCGAAGACGTATCTCGAGAGCATCCTCGCGAACCTGACGGCCGGTGTGTTCGTGCTCGACCGTCAGTTCCGGCTGACGACGGCCAATCGCGGCGCCGAGCGGATCTTCCGGCAGCCGTTCAACGCGCTGATCGGCACGACGCTCGACCGGATCGGCGTGGCCGCCGGGTTCGGCGCGATGGTGCGCAAGGCGTTTGCCGATCGCGAGGCGGCATCCGACGGCGCCAGCGGCGATCGCGGCCACTGGCAGCAGCAGTTCGCGATCGAGGTGCCGGGCGAAGCCGATCCGCTGACGCTGCTCGTGCGAGGCACGCGCCTCGTATCGACGATCGAGGGGCAGGCCGACGATCCGCAGACGTCCGGTTACGTCGTCGTGTTCGACGACATTTCCGACGTGATTTCCGCGCAGCGTTCGGTCGCGTGGGGCGAGGTGGCGCGCCGGCTCGCGCACGAGATCAAGAATCCGCTGACGCCGATCCAGCTGTCGGCGGAGCGGTTGCAGATGAAGCTGTCCGACAAGCTCGCGCCGCCCGACGCCGATGTGCTCAAGCGCGGCGCGACGATGATCGTCAATCAGGTGGCCGCGATGAAGCGGATGGTCGACGATTTCCGCGAATACGCGCGCACGCCGCCGGCGGTGCTCGCGAACCTGCAGTTGAACGAACTGGCGAGCGAGGTGCTCGGGCTGTACGGGGTGGGCGAAGGCAAGAGCGCGATCGTCGCCGAGCTCGCGCCGTCGCTGCCGGTGATTCGCGGCGACGCGACGCAATTGCGCCAGGTGATTCACAACCTGCTGCAGAATGCGCAGGATTCGGTCGCGGAGACAGCGCATCCGCGTGTGTTGATCGAAACCAAGACAGTAGAATATGGCGATCCCGACGCCGAGGGCAAAACACGCGTCGCGGTACGTCTTACCGTGTCCGACAACGGGCCCGGTTTTCCGGCGCGCATCCTGACCCGCGCGTTCGAGCCTTATGTGACGACGAAGGCGAAGGGCACGGGGCTGGGGTTGGCCACGGTCAAGAAAATCGTCGATGAGCACGGTGCGCGGATCGATCTGCGCAATCGCATGCACGGCGAGACCGTCGAGGGTGCGCAGGTGTCGATTCTGTTCCTGCAGATGGCGAGCGATGCGCCAGGCGCCGAATCGGGCGTGCAGGACGGGACGGCTCCCGCCAAGACAAAAGCAAGTGAGCAGACAAAGGCAGCGTAAATGGCAACCATCCTGGTGGTAGATGATGAAATGGGCATCCGGGAATTGCTCTCGGAGATCCTCAGCGATGAAGGACATGTCGTCGAGGCAGCGGAGAACGCGCAGGCCGCGCGGGAATACCGGTTGAATCAGGCGCCCGATCTCGTGCTGCTCGATATCTGGATGCCCGATACCGACGGCGTGACATTGCTCAAGGAGTGGGCGGCGCAGGGGCTGCTGACGATGCCCGTGATCATGATGTCCGGGCACGCGACGATCGATACGGCCGTCGAGGCGACGAAGATCGGCGCGCTCGATTTCCTCGAGAAGCCCATCGCGCTGCAGAAGCTGCTGAAGTCCGTCGAGCACGGCCTCGCACGCGGTGCGGCGCCGGTGTCCGCGAACGCGGCGGCGAAGGCCGGTGCGGGGCAGCCGGCGGGCCCGGCGGC
>NZ_QOBB01000273.1:0-8623 GCF_024704855.1 Burkholderia sp. HAN2018
GACGGCGGCGCCCGTTGCACCGGGCGCACCCGGCTCGGACGCCGCCGTGACCGGCGACGCGCCGTCCGCGGCGACGTTCTGCGCGGCGGCCTGGGCTGCCGGCGCATCGGGCGCTTTCGCCGGATCGGTACGGGGGGAATCGGAAGAAACGGAGGAGGTGCCGGGCAGACCGGCCGGGGAAGGCGTGTTTTCGCTCATGACGATGGTCTGGTACGTCGCTCACGCGTATGGATAAACGAGGATTCATTATGCGTCAGCGCACGATCGCGCGGCAAACCTGCAACATCCTGTCGATATTGTTGCAAGTCGGCGGCAAACTGCGCCGGCAAGCGCCCCCGTCCCTCGCGCCGGCAAGCCGGTGCACCGACGCCGGTACTGGACACCAGTGATATATCACAATAATATCCAGCCATCGTCCACGCTTCCCGATCGCCCGCGCCATGATCGCGCCCCGTCCGGCCGCCGCGCCGCACCCCGCATGAATGCCCTGACCGACGTCACCCGCGACCGCCCCGCCGCACCGGCGGCCAGCCTCGCCGACCGCGCTTATGCGCTGATCCAGCGCGACATCATCACGATGCGCCTGAAGCCCGGCGCCGCACTCAACGAAGCCGACCTCGTCGCCCGCACCGGGATCGGCCGCACGCCGGTGCACCAGGCCGTCCATCGGCTCGTACTCGAAGGGCTGCTGTCCGTGATGCCGCGCAAGGGATTGATGGTGCAGCCGCTGTCGCTCGACGACATCGTCGCGGTGATCGACGTGCGGCGCATCAACGAAGCGCACTGCGCGGAACTCGCCGCGCGCCATGCGACGCCCGACGATCTCGCGCGCCTGGCCGCGCTGCTCGACGAAGGACAGGCGTGCGTCGACACGCACGACGTCGAGGGCATGATGGAGCTCGACCGCGCGTTCCACCAGGCGATCGCCGCGGCCGCGCGCAATGCGGTTCTCGCCGAGATCCTGCGCGCGCTGCACGAACGCTCGCTGCGCTTCTGGTTCGTCACGCTGTCCGAACCCCACCATCTCGCCGACGTCCAGCACGAGCATCGCGAACTGTTCGACCGGCTGTCCGCGCGCGATGCCGCCGGCGCACGCGCGGCCGTCGAAAACCATATCGACTCGTTCCGCTCCACGCTTCTTCAACATCTTCGCCCCTGAGCCGCCATGACCACTTTCACTCCCTTTCCCCCGCTCGCCCAGCTCGCCGCCGATCTCGCCGCCGGCCGGACCACGAGCCGCGCGCTCGTCGACGCCGCGCTCGACCGGATCGCCGATCCGTCGGGCCAGGGCGCGGTCGTCTTCACCGAAGTCGATGCCGACAACGCGCGTGCCGCCGCCGACGCGCACGACCGGCTGCGCGCCGCGGGCACCGTGCTGTCGCCGCTCGCGGGCATTCCCGTGTCGGTCAAGGACCTGTTCGACGTCGCGGGCCAGGTAACGCGCGCGGGTTCGCGCGTGCTCGACGGCGCGCCGGCCGCGCGCACCGATGCGGTCGCCGTCGCCCGGCTCAAGCGGGCGGGCGCGGTGCTGGTCGGCCGCACCAACATGAGCGAGTTCGCGTTCTCGGGGCTCGGGCTGAATCCGCACTTCGGCCACCCGCGCTCGCCGTACCACCGCGACGTGCCGGGCGACGCACGGATTTCCGGCGGCTCGTCGTCCGGCGCGGCCGCGTCCGTCGCCGACGGGATGGCCGCCGTCGCGCTCGGCACCGACACGGGCGGCTCGATCCGCATTCCGGCCGCGCTGTGCGGGCTGACGGGATTCAAGCCGACCGCGAGCCGGATCCCGACACAAGGCGGCGTACCGCTGTCGACGACGCTCGACTCGTTCGGCCCGATCGGCCTGACGGTCGCCTGCTGCGCGCTCGTCGACCGGATGCTCGCGGGCCTCGAACCGCACGTGCCGGCCGCCCGGCCGCTCGAGGGCGTACGGCTCGGCGTGCTGACGAACTACGTGACGGACGGTGTCGATGCCGACGTCGCGGCCGCGCTCGACGCCGCGCTCAAGCATCTCGAAGCCGCCGGCGCGATCGTCACGGAAGTGCGCTTCCCGGCGCTCGACCGGCTGCCGGACGTCAACCGCTTCGGCTTCTCGCCGATCGAGGCCTACGCATGGCATCGCCCGCTGCTCGCTCGGCACCGCGACCAGTACGATCCGCGCGTGCTCACACGCATCCTGAAGGGCGAACCCGCGAGCGCGGCCGACTATCTCGACCTGCTCGCCGCGCGCACGGCGATGCTCGACGAAGCCGCGCACACGGTCTGGGCGCGCTTCGATGCGCTCGTCGCGCCGACGGTGCCGGTCGTGCCGCCGCGCATCGCCGACCTCGAAACGGACGACGCCGCGTTCACGCGCACCAACGCGCTGATCCTGCGCAACCCGAGCGCGTTCAACTTCCTCGACGCGTGCGCGCTGTCGCTGCCGTGCCATCCGCGCGACGCGGCGCCGGTCGGCCTGATGCTCGCGGCCGCACCGCATCGCGACGACGCGCTGCTCGCGATCGGCCAGGCCGTCGAGGCCGTGCTCAATACGATCCGCTGAACGCAGCCAGCCGAGCGCCGGCGGACAGGGCGCGCGGTGCGGCAGGTTGCCGCACGCGCGCTGTCAGTTTCGTGCCAGACCGTTCGCGCTAAAATCGCGCGATTGTTTTCCGGACCGACCCCACGAGGAACCCCGCCGACATGAACGACTACACGCTCGCAATCCGCCGCGAACGCCGCCTGCTGATGCTGCTCGGCTGGGTGTGCATCGCCCTGCTGGCCGGTGCGCTCTACCTGCAGTACGTGAAGAACGAAGATCCCTGCCCGCTGTGCATCATCCAGCGCTACTTCTTCTGCGCGATCGGGATCTTCGCGTTCCTGGCCGCCGGGATCCGCAACTGGCGCGTCATCTGGGTGCTCGAGCTGCTGATCGCGATCGCCGCGGCCGGCGGCGTCGGCACGGCCGCCCGGCATCTGTCGATCCAGATGAATCCGGGCTTCAGCTGCGGCTTCGACACGCTGCAGCCGATCGTCGACAGCCTGCCGCCCGCGCAGTGGTTCCCCGGCATGTTCAAGGTCGCCGGGCTGTGCGAGACCGTCTACCCGCCGATCTTCGGCATCCTGCTGCCCGGCTGGGCGCTGATCGGCTTCGCCGCGATCCTGGTTGCCGTCGTCGCGAGCCTCTGGCGCCATCGTCGCAAGCTCGCGGCCTGACCGGCCGGTTTCGCACCGGCCTGCGCGCGGCCCGCTCACCCGGGCCACACGCCGCCGGCCGGCAAGCCCGGCACCGGAGCATTCGCCGAACCGGCCCGGCCGGTCGCCCCTGACCGGCCGTACCCGGGCGGCCCCGCGTAAACACCTACCTCGCCGCCGCCCGGATAGCCGGGCGAACGCGCATCGCGCGACTTCCGCGCCCAGCCCCGCCACGCCTGCGTTTTGGCCCGATGTGCACGCATCGGCGCCCCGATCCCGGGCGGCGGGCCTATGATCGACATGATCGCCTCCTGATAGCCCGGATCACCGCCCCGCGATGTTCCCGTCGCCGTGCGGTGCTATCTTCCGGACTGGATGGCGATCTACGTGCGCGAGGCCAGGCGGTCTCACCACCCCTGCGTAACGCGCGCCCGATCCGCAATGTCGACTGGATTCAACATGACAACGCAAACCATCCGCATCCGTCACCCTCATGGCGTCCGCGTATCCGGCGGTGCCGTCCGCGCGCACCGTCGCCGCGCCGCCGCCGCACCGCATTCGCCGTGCGGCCGGCCCGCCCCGTTCCCGTCCGTCATCGTTGCCGCCACGCTCGCCAGCCCGCGCCGCGTGTCGTGCCGCGTCGTTTCGCACGGGGTGTGCTGATGGAAGCCTGGCTCGGCGATCTGCAGCAACTGCTCGCGCACGGCGAAGCCGCCGTGCTCGTGACGGTCGCGCACACCGACGGCTCCGCGCCGCGCGAAGCCGGCACCAAGATGCTCGTCACGCGCGACACGGCACGCCATACGATCGGCGGCGGTCATCTGGAATGGAAGGCGATCGAGATCGCGCGGCATCTGCTGAAGGACGGCGCGCACGTGCCGCACGCGCGCCGGCTCGAACGGCTCGCGCTCGGCCCGAGTCTCGGCCAGTGCTGCGGCGGCGCCGTGGTGCTCGCGTTCGAGCGGCTCGACGTCGGCGATCTCGGCTGGATCATGTCGCTCGCGAAGCGAGTCGCGGCCGGCGCCGCGACCGTGCGTAGCGTATCATTCGGCCCCTCGCCGGGCGCGCCGCTGTTGAGCGAGCCCGAATCGGAAGCCGCGCGTGCCGACTGCCTGCTGTGGGAAACCGGCGGCGTGTCGCTGATGACCGAAACGATCGCGCCGTATGCGTTCCCCGTCGTGCTGTTCGGCGCCGGGCACATCGGCACTGCACTCGTGAAGGTGCTGGCGACGCTGCCGTGCCAGGTGCGCTGGATCGACGGGCCCGATGCGGTGTTCCCGCCGGCCGACGCGCTCGCCGGCATCGGCAACCTCGCGATCGAGGCGGCCGCTGCCCCGGCCGACGCCGTCGACACGGCGCCGCCGCAGTCCTACTTCGTCGTGATGACGCACGACCACGCACTCGATTTCGTGCTGGCCGAGCGCATCCTGCGACGCGGCGACTATGCATACTTCGGGATGACCGGCTCGCACGCCAAACGCGTGCAGTTCGATCATCGCCTCGCGGCGATCGGCATCGACCCGGCCCAGGTCGCGCGGATGCGCTGCCCGATCGGTGTCGAAGGCATCATCGACAAGGCGCCCGAAGTGATCGCGATCTCGGTGGCTGCGCAATTGCTGCAAGCCGTCGAAGCGAACGCGGCCGCGCAGGCTTCCCCTACCTACTGACCGACCAAGAACGACGCCATGACCCCGACATTCAAGGACAAGATCGCCCGCGCGCCGAAAGCGGAGCTGCACATCCACATCGAAGGCTCGCTCGAGCCCGAGCTGATCTTCGCGCTCGCGCAGCGCAACGGCGTGAAGCTCGCGTACGACTCGATCGACGCGCTGCGCGCCGCCTACGCGTTCACCGACCTGCAGTCGTTCCTCGACATCTATTACGCCGGCGCGAGCGTGCTGCTGACCGAGCAGGATTTCTACGACATGACGGCCGCGTACTGCGAACGCGCGCTCGCCGACAACGTCGTCCACACCGAACTGTTCTTCGATCCGCAAACGCACACCGAACGCGGCGTGCCGATCGAGACGGTAGTCGCGGGCATCGAGCGCGCACTCGCCGATTACGAGCAGCGCGGGCTATCGAGCAAGCTGATTCTGTGCTTCCTGCGCCACCTGTCCGAAGAGGACGCGCTCGCGACGTTCGAATCCGCGCTGCCGCTGTTCGAGCGCTATCGCCATCGCCTGATCGGCGTGGGCCTCGACTCGTCCGAACTCGGCCATCCGCCGACGAAGTTCGCGCGCGTGTTCGACAAGGCACGCGCGCTCGGGCTGAAGCTCGTCGCACATGCGGGCGAGGAAGGCCCGCCCGCGTATATCTACGAGGCGCTCGACGTGCTGAAGGTCGACCGGATCGACCACGGCGTGCGCAGCATCGAGGACGCGGCCCTGGTCGAGCGTCTCGCCAGGACGCGCACGGCACTGACCGTCTGCCCGCTGTCGAACCTCAAGCTGTGCGTGTTCGACGACATGGCGAAACACACGCTGAAGGCGCTGCTCGATCGCGGCGTCGCGGTGACGATCAACTCCGACGATCCCGCCTATTTCGGCGGCTACGTCAATGAAAACTACTTCGCGACGGCCGAGGGGCTGCAACTCACGGATGCCGAAGTCCATGCGGTGATCCGCAACGGCTTCGAGGCATCGTTCATCGAACCGGCGCAGCGCGACGCACTGTACGCGCGCCTCGACGCGTACTGGCAGGCCGCCTGACGGCCCGCATCGAGGAACGCCAGACAGATGAAACACGGCAACGGCATCCGCTTCGCAACCACCGGCCCGGCATCGCGCCGGAACGGTCGCGTGCGTGCCTGCGCGGCGAGCGCGCCATTCGTCGTCGCCCGCCCGTGCTTGCCGTCGCGGTTTGCCGCTGCGTTCGCCGCCGCTCCGGTCGCGAACGCAGCGGCTGCGAGGCCCGCCGGCAACCACTCGCCGGCGGCTTCGGCCGCCACGTTCGCCCGCGCAATCGCCTCCGGTCGTGCCGCACGCAGCATGCCGCTACCGCTCGCGAAACGCCGTCCCGCCGCCCTCCGGCGTCGATCGCTTTCTTCTGTTCGCCTTACCTTGATGCAGGACCATTCGTCATGACGCAAACCGCTTTCCGTTCCCAGCTGCTGACCTTCAACGGCGACCCGGCGCAATCGAGCCAGGCCGCGAACTACGAGACCGACGGCCTCCTGATCGTCGACGACGGCAAAGTCGTCGCGGCCGGCCCGTACGCGCAGCTCGCCGCGACGCTCGCGCGCGACGCGATCGTCCACGACCTGCGCGACAAGCTGATCGTGCCCGGCTTCATCGACACGCACATCCACTATCCGCAGACGGACATGATCGCGTCGCCGGCGCCGGGCCTGCTGCCGTGGCTGGACAAGTACACGTTCCCGACCGAGCGCCAGTTCGGCGATCCCGAGCATGCGCGCGAGGTGGCCGACTTCTTCGTCGACGAACTGCTCGCCTGCGGCACGACGAGCGCGCTCGTCTACTGCACGGTGCACAAGCAGTCGGCCGATGCGCTGTTCGCGGCGAGCGACGCGCGCGACCTGCGGATGATCGCGGGCAAGGTGCTGATGGATCGCAACTGCCCCGAATTCCTGCGCGATACCGCGCAATCCGGTTACGACGACAGCGCCGAGCTGATCGGCCGCTGGCACGGCAAGGGCCGCCAGATGTACGCGCTCACGCCGCGTTTCGCGCCGACGTCGACCGAAGCGCAGCTCGAGGCGTGCAGCGAACTCGCGCGCCGCCATCCGGACGTGTTCGTACAGAGCCACGTCGCGGAGAACGTCGACGAGGTGAAATGGGTGGCCGAGCTGTTCCCCGGCCATCGCAGCTATCTCGACATCTACGACCGCTACGGGCTGCTGCGCCCGCGCGCGGTGTACGGCCACTGCATCCACCTCGACGACGAGGACCGCCGCCGGATGGCCGAGACGCGCACCGTCGTCGCGCACTGCCCGACGTCGAACTTCTTCCTCGGCAGCGGGCTGTTCGATTTCGACAAGGCCGGTGAACACGACGTGCCCGTCACGCTCGCGACCGACGTCGGCGGCGGCACGTCGTTCTCGATGCTGCAGACGATGAACGAAGCGCACAAGGTCGCGCGGCTGTCGGGCCACCACCTGACCGCGACCCGGATGTTCTGGCTCGCGACGGCCGGCGCCGCGCAGGCGCTCGACCTCGCCAACACGGTCGGCACGCTCAAGCCGCGCACCGAGGCCGACTTCGTCGTGCTCGATCCGCAGGCCACGCCGCTGCTCGCGCGTCGCACGAAGCGCGCGGATTCGCTCGAGGAACTGCTGTTCGCGTTCGCGCTGCTCGGCGACGACCGCGCGGTGTACCGCACCTATGCGGCCGGCGAACTCGTCCACGAGCGCGGGGCGGCGCGCCGCCCCGCCGCGTAACGGCGCTCCGGGGGGTGTCACGGCAGGCGCGGGCGTTCGCCGCCGCGTCTGCCTGCGGCCGCTACCCGCCTGCCGGGCCTGCTGTACGGCCGGAGCTTGCCGAACGCCAATCCCCGCCCCGACACCAGGCACCGCACCGCTCGACCGCTTTCCCGCGCGCGACACGCCGTGCTAGAATTCGCCGCTCATTGGGGAGTAGCCGCTCCGCTCGATGTCCCGCGCCCCCGGCGCGCATCGTGACGGAGGCGTCCGTCAACAGACTTGGCCTTGCGGCCATGGCGGGCGCAGCCACCTAGGCCTGGCGAGACCGATGGTTCACAGTGCGCCGCATCAGGGCCCGGCGCGCCGTGGATCGTCGCTCGCACGCACAACACCGGCCCGTGGAACCCCATACGTGTCTCAAGCCTTCCTGATCTCCACCGGCGCCGTCGCCCTCGCTGAAATCGGCGACAAGACCCAGTTGCTTTCCCTCGTCCTGGCCGCGCGCTATCGCAAGCCGGTGCCGATCATTCTCGGCGTGCTCGTCGCGACGCTCGTGAACCACGGTTTCGCCGGCGCGCTCGGCGAATGGCTCGGCGCGCTGGTCACGCCGTCGATCATGCGCTGGGCGCTCGCGTTCTCGTTCATCGCGATGGGGTTGTGGATCCTCGTGCCGGACAAGCTCGACGCCGACGAGGCCAATGCCAACCGCTCGCGGCTCGGCGTGTTCGGTGCGACCCTCGTCGCGTTCTTCCTCGCGGAAATGGGCGACAAGACGCAGATCGCGACCGTCGCGCTGGCCGCGCGCTTCCAGGACTACATCGGTGTCGTGGCCGGCACGACGTTCGGGATGATGCTCGCGAACGTGCCCGCGATCCTGCTCGGCGACCGTTTCGCGCACCGCCTGCCGACGAAGCTCGTGCACGGCATCGCGGCCGTGCTGTTCGTCGTGCTCGGCGCGCTGGCGCTGCTGGGCGTCGGGGTCTGACGGGGAAGAAAACGGCAGGCGCGGCCGGACGGCCGCGCCGAGGCTGATGCCGCGTTACTTGGCGGCGGCGGCGCCCGAAGCGG
>NZ_QOBB01000274.1:0-8482 GCF_024704855.1 Burkholderia sp. HAN2018
GGGGTGCCGGCGCTGCCGGCGGCCGACGCGGACTGTCCGGCGACGGCGGTGCCCGCGAACGCGGCAAGCGCGCCGAGCAGGCGGCGGCGTCCCGGCGACGGGCAGCAGGTGCAATTCAGCATGGTGTCTCTCATGGTGTATCGAGGGTGCTTGACGTGCGGTTCAGCCGCGTTGCGTGATGGTCGTGGTGGTGCCCGCCGTGAGGCCCATCTCGCACGCGACGAGTTGCGTGTCGAACTGCGCGCGCTCGCGTTGCGCACGCGCCGAGCGATCGGTGACGGAGAACAGGACAACACCGGCGAAGGCCGCCGCCATCGAGAACAGCGCCGGGTATTCGTACGGATAGACCGCGTGAGCATGGCCCAGTACCTGGACCCACACGGTCGGGCTCAGCACGGTGAGCGTCACCGCGGTGGCGAGCCCGAGCAGGCCGCCCAGCACCGCGCCGCGCGTCGTCAGCCCGCGCCAGTAGATCGAGAGCAGCAGCACCGGGAAATTCGAGCTGGCCGCGATCGAAAACGTGAGGCTGACGATGAACGCGATGTTCTGCTTCTCGAACGCGATGCCGAGCAGGATCGCGAGCACGCCGAGCACGACGGTCGTGGCGCGCGCCACGCGCATTTCGTCCCGGTCGGACGCCTGCCCGCGCCGCAGCACGTTCGCGTAGAGGTCGTGCGAGATCGCCGACGAACCCGCGAGCGTGAGCCCGGCGACCACGGCCAGGATGGTCGAGAACGCGACCGCGCAGATGAAGCCGAGGAACACGTTGCCGCCGACCGCGTGCGCGAGGTGGATCGCCACCATGTTCGCGCCGCCGGCGATCGCGCCGGACGCGTCGTGGTACTGCGGGTCCGATGCGACGAGCGCGATGGTGCCGAAGCCGATGACGATGATCAGCACGTAGCCGGCGCCGACGATCCCGGTTGCGTAGAGGATGCTCTTGCGGGCCGCCTTGACGTCGCCGACCGTGAAGAAGCGCATCAGGATGTGCGGCAGGCCCGCGGTGCCGAAGATCAGCGCGAGGCCGAGCGACACGGCCGAGACCGGATCGGACACCAGCCCGCCGGGGCGCATGATCGCCGCGTGTTTCGGGTGAACGAGAATCGCCTGCGCGAACAGCGCGTCGAGACTGAAGCCGAAACGGCTCAACACCATGATCGCCATGAACGCCGCGCCGGCGAGCAGCAGCACGGCCTTGATGATCTGGATCCAGGTGGTGGCCAGCATCCCGCCGAAGAACACGTAGACGACCATCAGCACGCCGACGACCAGCACCGCGACCGTGTAGTTCAGGCCGAACAGCAGCTCGACCAGCTTGCCCGCGCCGACCATCTGCGACACGAGATACAGCAGCACGATGACGATCGAGCTCGACGCCGCGAACGCGCGGATCGGCCGTTGCCGCAGGCGATACGACACGACGTCGGCGAGCGTGTACTTGCCGAGGTTGCGCAGCGGCTCGGCGATCAGGAACAGGATGATCGGCCAGCTCGCGAGAAAGCCGACCGAATAGATCAGCCCGTCGTAGCCGCTCGTGAACACCAGCGCGGAGATGCCGAGCAGCGACGCGGCCGACATGTAGTCGCCGGCGATCGCCCAGCCGTTCTGGAACGCGGTGATCTTGCCGCCCGCCGCGTAGTGGTCGGCCACGCTGTGGTTCTTGCGCGCGGCCCAGCGCGTGATGAAGAGCGTCGACGCGACGAACACGACGAACATGCCGATCGCGACCGGATTGTGCCCGTGGGCGAGCGTGGCCGGGCCGGCCGCGAACGCCGGTGCACAGCCGCAGGCGGCGAACAGTGCGGGGAGCAGGCGTTTCATGATGCGTCTCCGTGGCGAAGGGCCGCGACGACCGTGTCGTGCACCGCATTGGCGCGGAACACGTAAAGCGCGACCAGCGCGAACGTTGCGACGAACATGCCGAACCCGACCGGGATGCCCCACGGGGTCGGCCGGCCCGGCACGATCGGCGTGCCGAGCAGCGTCGGCGAAAACGCCAGCGTCAGGATGAACGCGAAATAGAGGGCGAGCATGACGAACGTCAGCGACCAGGCGAACAGCCTTCTGCGCCGGACTTGCTCGCGAAAGCGGGCATCGCGCAGCAGCGGATGCGTGGCATGTGACGGTGCGGCCGGTTCGGGCGCGGTGCCGGCGGTAGCCGAAAGCGGGTGGTTCACGGTGTCTCCTTCTCGTCTGGAATGGCCTGGCATGGCATGGCTTGGCGACGGGCGCCGCGCGTGTCGCGCACGGCGCCCGTGCGTGCTCAGAAATGCGGCGGGACGGCGGTTTCCCGCATCACGACTTCCGGCGTGCGATAGCGCTCGGCCATTTCGCGCTCGGTGTCGTTCTTCAGTTGCGCCTGCATGTAGGCGCCGAGGTGCCGCGCGTGCTCCACGATCGCCGCGCCGAATGCCGTGCGCGTCTCGCTGTATTCGCACAGCGCGTCGAGCGTGTCGGCGCGCGTGGCGAGTGCCGTGACGAGCGCGAGGGCATCGCCGGCGGCCTTCGTGACGCCCATCCCGCAATGCGGCCGCGCGACGAACGCGGCGTCGCCGAGCAGCGCGATCCGGCCGAACGCCATGTTCGGCACTTCGAGGTCGTAGATCGGCTGGAACAGCGGCTGCGTCGCGCGCGCGACGACCTCGGCGAACTGCGGCGCCAGCAGCGCGTGGGCGGCGTCTTCCATGTCGTCGAGCACCTCGCGCCGGATCAGCGTCGGCGGAATGCCGCCCGCCCACAGCTTGCCGGTCGCGTCGGTGAGCAGGTTCGGCAGGTCGGTGTCCTCGCGGGTCGCGCGATACCACACGAAGTTGTAGCGGCGCTCGCCCGGCTTCGTGCTGTTGCCCTGGCCGGCGACCGGATAACCGAGGATCTGTTCGTGCGGCGGCAGGCCGAACGCGAAATTCCCGAACAGCGTCGCGTGGGTGGACTCCGACAGCCCGGGTTCGTCGACCAGCCCGCGCCACGCGACGTAGCCCGCATATTGCAGCCGCGCGTCCGGCAGGAATTTCTCGCGGATCGCCGAGCGGAAGCCGTCGGCCGCGATGACGAGGTCGGCATGCACGACCGAGCCGTCGGCGAGCGTGACCGACGCGTGCCCGGGGCCGTCCGCGACGTCGGTGACGACCGCGCCCGCGCGGTAATGCTGGTCGGGCAGCGCCGCGCGCAGCACGTGGTACATCTTGCTCCACGCGGTGAGCGTCTGCGGCATCCGGCGTTCCGATACGACGGTGCCGTCGCGGCCCAGCGTGATCCGCGACTCGACCTTCACGCCGATCGATGCGTCGATGCGCACGCCCGCGGCGCGCACCACGTCGAACAGTTCGGGGTGCGTGACGATCCCGGCGCCGCGGCCCGACAGCGCGTCGGGCACCCGTTCGAACACGTCCACGTCCCAGCCGTTGCGCAGCAGGAGATTCGCGGCGAACAGGCCGCCCAGCGAGCCGCCGACGATCGCGGCCTTGCGTTTGGTCGAAGTGCCGTGGTTCATGTCAGTCTCCGTGTGCTTGCGAGTCGCCGGCCGGTACCGCGGCGGGCAGTGTCAGCCCCGCGACTTCGGCGGCGGGGAAGTTGAGTTCGATCGTCACGCCGGACGGGTCCTCGATGAACACCTGGTGCAGCCCGAGGCTCGGCACGGTGCGATCGCGCCACGCGACGTGTTCGGCGCGCAGCGTGTCCCACATCGCCTCGACGCCGGTCGCGAGGAATGCGATGTGGTCGACCGTGCCGGTACCCGACGCCGGCAGCGTCTTGTCGCCGAGATAGGCCGCGAGCCCGTCCGGGTTGGCCGGGTCGACGCCGATGATGTGGACCGTGCCGTAATCGCTTTCGTCGCCGCCCTTGTAGAGCCATGCGCCGGGAAAGTCGAACGGCGGCCGGTAGCCGCGTTTGAAGCCGAGCACACGTTCGTAGAACCGGCACGATCGCTCGAGATCGAGCGTGCGGATCGAGTAGTGCGCGAGTCTGGATACCGTCATGACGAACCTCTTGTTTATCGATAGATAAGTTATCGTTCGATAAATACTAGTCGAAAAAAGCGGCGAGAAGAAGCCGCGATCGAACCGTGTATACCCTCGGTCGAAAACGGTGCCGGACAGAGGTGCGCGGCAGGTTACGGCGTGATTTCGCCGGCCATCACGTCGTCCGCATAGCACCAGACCCAGCGCTCGCCGGGCTCGATCGAACGGGCGAGCGGGTGCGTCGTTTCATGAAAATGCCGGCTGGCATGACGGTTCGGCGACGAGTCGCAACAGCCGACATGCCCGCAGCTCAGGCACAGGCGCAAATGCACCCATCGGCTGCCGGACTTCACGCATTCCTCGCAGTAGTCCTTGTCGGTGTTCAGGATGCGCGCTTCACCGAGATGGGTGCAGGTCGTGGCCATCTGTCGCTCCGATGCCGGCGCCGGGGGGCGCTCGCAGCACGGCCGGCGCGAAGCTGCGAGCGGGGGGAACCCGATTCATTGTGGACGGCGCGCACCGCGCGCGAACCTTAATTCTTATGAAATGCGGCGGCCGCGGCGACGATGACGACTACAGTCACGCGTACGGCCGGCGCGGGAGCCGGCCGGGATCCGACACGCGGTCACCGGGAGACGCTCATGGCGCAGTCGCAGCATGTCAAGGTCATCGGCCTGCCTCACAGCAAGGAGGCCTACGCGATCCGCGACTTCCTGAAGCGCGGCGTGGTCGAGTACGAATGGTGCCAGCTGACGTCCGACACCGATTGCGTGCGCGAACTGGGCATCGCGCCGCTGCGCGACGTCCGGCTGCCGGTGGTCGTCTTTCCGGACGGCACGTGCATCTACCAGCCGACGCTGCCGGAGATCGCCGCGAAGCTCGGCTGGGTCTCCCGGCCGCGCTTCATCGAGTACGACGTCTCGATTTACGGCGCCGGCCCGGCCGGCCTGTCGGCGGCCGTCTATGCGGCGTCCGAGGGGCTGCGGGCCGTCGTGATCGAACGCGACGCGATCGGCGGGCAGGCGGGCACGAGTTCGCTGATCGAGAACTACATGGGCTTTCCGGACGGTATCCCGGGCGCCGAGCTGGCGGAACGCGCGCGCCAGCAGGCGGTGAAGTTCGGCGTCGAGTTGCTGATGATGCGCGAGGGCGTGCATGCGACGTTCGTCGACGGCAAGATCCGCGTCGACATGGCCGACGGCTCGATCCTGACCGCGCGCTCGAACATCTGCGCGACGGGGATCGAATACCGCAGTCTCGGCCTGCCCGACGAATCGAGGTTTCTCAACGCGGGCCTGTATTACGGCGCGGGATCGAGCGAAGCGCCGATGTGCGAGGGCAAGCACGTGTTCATCGTCGGCGGCGGCAATTCGGCCGGGCAGGCCGTGATGAACTTCGCGCGGCACGCGCGCGAAGTCACGATGATCGTCCGGGGCGCGTCGCTCGCGGCGACGCTGTCGCGCTACCTGATCGACCGGATCGAGCGCATGCCGAACGTGACGGTGCGCTACGGCACGACCGTCGACGCGCTGCAGGGCGACGGCCGGCTCGAGGCGATCGTGCTGCGCACGGAAGACGGCGCGCGCGACGTGCTGCCGGCCACGCACCTGTTCGTCTGCATCGGCGGCGCGCCGAACACCGAATGGGCGCGCGACACCGACATCATCCGCAATCCGGGCGGCTACCTGGTGACGGGCAGCGACCTGTACGACTGCCCGGACTTCGCGCGCGTGTGGCCGCTCGAGCGCCGGCCGTACTACCTGGAAACCAGCGTGCCCGGCTCGTTCGCGGCGGGCGACGTCCGTTCGGGATCGGTCAAGCGGGTGGCGTCGGCGGTCGGCGAAGGGGCGATGGCCGTCACGTTCGTGCACCGGTTCCTCGGCGAGGACGCGCACCGGCCGAGCGGAACCTGAATCGCGCGGCGCGGGTGACGGCCCGCGCCGGTCGCTTGCGTCAGCCCGCCGTCGACACCGGCAGCCGGAACGTCAGCACGGATCCGCCGTCGCCGCGCGGCGCGGCTTCGAGCGTGCCGCCGTGCGCTTCGACGATCGAGCGGCAGATCGCGAGCCCCATCCCCATGCCGTTCGATTTCGTCGTGAAGAACGCGTCGAAGATCCGGTTCGCGATCCCGGCGTCGATGCCCGCGCCGCGGTCGGCAATGGAGACGGTCGCGTAGCCGTCGCCGGCCTGCGACGCGATGTCGAGTTCGCGCGATGCCGCCTGCCCGTCCATCGCGTCGAGCGCGTTGGTGACCAGGTTCAGGATCACCTGCTGGATCTGCGTGCGATCGGCCATCACGCGGATCGCGGCGCAATGCAGGTCGACGCGCAGCGCGACCTGCTTCGCGTCGATTTCGGTCGCGGTGAGGTGCAGCATGTCGCGGATCAGGTCGTCGATCGCGAGCGGCGCGAGCGCGGGCGGCGCCTGGCGGGCGAGCGAGCGCAGCGCGCGCACGATGTCGGCCGCGCGGACGCCGGACGCGCGGATGTCGTCGAGGCTCGCGAGCGCCTCGTCGAGATCGGGCGGGGTGCCGCGCAGCCAGCGCATGCCCGCGCCCGCGCTCGACACGATGCTCGTCAGCGGCTGGTTGATCTCGTGCGCGATCGACGCGGCCAGCTCGCCCATCACGGTCATGTGCGCGGTGCGCGCGAGCTCGGTGCGCGCATGCCGCAGCGCGGCCTCGGTTTCGAGCCGGCGCGCGTTTTCGTCGATCAGTTCCGCGTACAGCCGCGCGGACTCCAGCGCGTTGGCCGCCTGCGGCGCGAGCATTTCGAGCATCGCGATGCGGCGCGGCGAAAACACGCCGTTGCTCAGCGCATTCTCCAGGTACAGCACGCCGATCAGCACACCCTGCTTCAGCAGCGGCAGGCAGAACAGCGAACGCGTGGGGTGCGCGCGCAGGCTGTCGACGTGGTCGGGCAGGCCCTCGCGCTGCGCGTTCGCGAGCACGACCGGCTTGCGGGTGCGCGCGACGGTGTTCAGGATCGACAGCGGGACATCGTGCTCGGTGGGTTCGCTGCGGGCGATCTCGACGACCACGTCGCTGTCGACGATCCGCGCGGCGGCCTCGATCGTCAGCCGGTCGTTGCGGGCGAGCAGCAGCAGGCCGTAGCCGGCGCCTGCGTACACGATCATGTTGCGCATCAGCGTCTGGATCAGGCGCTCCAGCACGATTTCCTCGGATAACGAATGGGATGCGCGCATCGCGAGCGCGAAATCGAGGTCTTCGCGCGCGGGCACGGCCGCGCCGCCCGGCGGCGGCTCCATCACGAGGAACGTGTGCTGCGCTTCCAGCGCCTGCGCCTTGCCGGTCGCGCCCCAGCGCCGGTAGCACGCATGCGCAAGCCGCCACTGATGGCGCGCCGGGCCGGTGAGCCCGAGCGACATCGCGTGGCGCGCGGCCAGTTCGTGCGCAAGCGCCTGTTCGTGCACGAAACCCCGTTCCGCTGCGAGGCTGGCCGACGCGTCGTACTGCTGCATCGCCGCGACGTGGTCGCCGCGCACGCGCGCGAATTCTGCGTCGATCAGCGCGAGCTTGTTGCGGAACGTCGCCGGATTCCGCTCGCTCCAGCCGACGAAGCGCGCGCGCTGCGGCGCGAAGCGTTCGAGCAGCGGCCCGGGCGGCGTCGCGCCGCCGTCGGCCGCGATGCCGGCGAGCACGCTGAACAGGTGGAAATCGGACGTCATGATGTGCGCGGGCGTCGACCACGCGCTTGCCGCGGCCGCGTCGAGCGACGCGCGTGCCGCGGGTGCATCGCCGAAGATGAACGCCGCCTGGCCCGCGAGCACGTCGGTCCAGAACTGCAGGACCGACATCGGCGTTTTCGTCGACACGCGCATGCGCCACGTGCCGACCGGCCGGTCGTAGCCGAACTGCAGCGCGTCGACGAATTCCGACTGGGTGGACACGAGGTCGACGATGTCGTCGTAGCGCGCGCCGCGCGCGATCGCGAGCAACGGATCGATCTCGTCGCGAATCGCTGGCAGCGCTTCGCCCATCGACAGCAGGTCGCTGACGATGTGGTTGCAGCTGTAGCACATCCAGCGCAGCTCGGCGCTCGCATTGCCGGCCGCTTTCGCTTCGCGTGCGCGCTCGAGCGCGTACGACAGCGGCTGGGTCCACACGCTCACCTGGTCGAGCGCGATCAGCGTCGCCGAGCGGTAGCGCTCGAAGCCGTGGCGATCGACCAGCGCGAGCGCGACCTTCGCGAATTCGAAGCCGTCTTCATACGCGCCGTGATGCTCGGCGATGCTCACGCCGTACCACGCGAGCCCCTGCACCGATGCGGCGGTGACGCCGTGCTGCAGCGTCAGCCGGACCATCGTCGCGAAATGCAGCAGCGGCAGCCCGCCGCTCGGATAGAACATCGCGGCTTCGAGCGCGGTCAGCAGGGCCATCGTCGCTTCGACGCGCGTGTCCGTCATCACGGGCAGCCCGACCAGATCGCCGATCGCACGGCCGGCGAGCGCGTCGCGCACGGCGTCGCCGGCCGCCGCGAGATCGGCGGCGGTCGGCGCGGCCG